>NZ_JBEXPR010000008.1:0-96295 GCF_040612135.1 Streptomyces sp. NPDC006458
CGCGGGGGCGGGGGGCGCCCCGCCGGGGGGGGGGGGGGCCCGCCCGCCCCGGGGGGGGGGGGGGGCCGTCGCCCGGGGGGCTCCGGGGGGCGCCCCGGCGGACACGACCGACGAGGGGACGGAGGGGTGCGGGGCGGGTGACGGGGGGACGGAGGGGTGCGGGGCGACTGACGAGCGGACGAACGGGAGCAGCACGACCGACGAGCGGACGGACGGGAGCGGCACGCGCGACGGGGACCGTTCGGGCACCACCGGCACGGACGCGACCGCCGAGGACCGGAACGACACGACCGGCACGGACGTGACCGCCAAGGACCCGAGCGGCACCACCGGCACAGCCCCGACCACCGAGGACCCGAGCGACACCACCGGCACAGCCCCGACCACCGGGCCGTCGTCGCGCGGCGGCGGTGAGGCCGGCCGGGGCGGCGGCGCGACGGACACCGGCGACGCCGCACGGCCCACGCGCGCGGGTGACGACGAAGTGAAGGAGGCGGCCGATGCGCTCGCCGAGACTGGCCGCTCTTGAGCTGCGGCGGTTCGCCCGGGGCCGACTCCCCCGGGCCGCGCTGGTCTCGCTCCTGCTGCTGCCGCTGCTCTACGGCGCGCTGTACCTGTGGTCGTTCTGGGACCCGTACAGCCGCCTGGACCGCCTCCCGGTCGCCCTGGTGAACGACGACAAGGGCGCGACCGCCGACGGCAGGAAGGTCCGCGCGGGCGACGACATCACCGAGGGGCTGCGCGAGAGCGAAGTCTTCGACTGGCACGAGGTGAGCGCCGAGGACGCCCGCGCGGGCGTCGAGGACGGCACCTACTACCTGTCGCTGACCATGCCGGCCGACTTCAGCGAGCGCATCGCCTCCAGCTCGGGCGACTCCCCGGAGACGGGCGCCCTGCGGGTGCGCACCAACGACGCGAACAACTACATCGTCGGCCAGATCTCCCGGACGGTCTTCAGCGAGGTGCGCACGGCGGCGTCCACCAAGACCTCACGGTCGTTCCTGGACCGGATCTTCATCTCCTTCTCCGACATCCACGGAGCGACCGAGAAGGCCGCGAGCGGCGCCGACAGGCTCAAGGGCGGCATCGACAAGGCGGAGAAGGGCTCCAAGGACCTCGCCGACGGCCTGAAGGACGCCAAGAGCGGCAGCGGCGACCTCTCCAAGGGCGTCAAGAGGCTCGACTCCGGCGCGGGCGACCTGGAGGACGGCTCCGCCGAGGTCGCCGAGGGCACGCAGGCGCTCGCCGACAAGGTCAACGGGCTCGCCGACAAGGTCGGCCCGTTCCTGCGCAAGCACGAGAAGAGCATCGGTGAGACGGCCCAGTTCGTCGCCGACGCGGCCGGGGCGGTGCGCGACAACCTGGACGAGCTTCAGGAGCGCGCCCCGGCCGCCGCGCGGGACGCCCGCGACGCGGCCGACCGGCTGGCCGAGGTGTACCGAAGCCGCTGCCGGGCCGGCACGCCGCCGCCCGTCCCCACTGCCCCCGGCTCCCCCGTCGACGTGACTCCCGGCACCGGGCCCGACGCGGCCTGCCCGGATCTGAAGCTCGCCAAGGACGCGGCCGCCGACGTGGCGGGGGTCGCCCGGGACCTCGAAGACCTGGCCGCCGACCCCAAGGGCGAACTGGACAGGCTCGACCGGCATCTGGCGACCCTTCAGAAGCAGGCCCAGGCGCTCGCCGACCGGGCCCCGCATCTGTCGGAGGACCTGGACGAGGCCGTCTCCAAGATCAACAAGCTGAACGAGGGCGCCGGCAAGGTCGCCGCCGGGGCGAAGAAGCTGCACTCCGGACTCGGCACCGCCAAGACCGGCGCGGTGGACCTGGACGAGGGCGTCGGCCGGCTGAAGACGGGCGCCTTCGACCTGAACGGGGGCCTGTTCAAGCTCGTCGACGGCTCCGGGAAGCTCGCCGACGGCCTGCACGACGGCGCCGAGGCGATCCCCGACTACGACGAGTCCGAGCGCGACCGGCGCACGGCGGTCATGGCCGACCCGGTCCGGCTCGCCAGCCAGGCCCTGCACAAGGCGCCCAACTACGGCACCGGATTCGCCCCCTACTTCATCCCGCTGTCCCTGTGGGTCGGCGCGATGGTCGCCTACATGCTCGTCTCCCCGCTCAACCGGCGGGCCCTGGCCGCGGGCGCCTCCGCCTGGCGGATCGCGCTGGCGGGCTGGCTGCCGGTCGTGGCGATCGGCGCGCTGCAGACAACCGCCCTGATGGCGGTGCTGCACTGGGCGATCGGCCTGCAGATGGCGCGGGCGGCCGGGACGGTGGGCTTCCTGTGCCTGGTCACGGCCTGCTTCGCGGCGATCGTGCAGTGGCTCAACGCCCGCTTCGGCGCGGCCGGCCGCATCCTGGTCCTCGCCGTGCTGATGCTCCAGCTGACCTCGGCGGGCGGCACCTACCCCGTGCAGACCAGTCCGGGCTTCTTCAACGCCATCCACCCCTGGCTGCCCATGACCTATGTCGTCGAGGCCCTGCGGCGCCTGGTCAGCGGCGGCGGACTGGGCCCGGTGTGGCAGGCCTGCGCCGTGCTCGCCGCGTTCACGGCCGGGGCGCTCGCGCTGACCGCCCTGTCGGCCCGGCGCAAGCAGGTGTGGACGCTGGACCGGCTGCATCCGGAGCTGACCCTGTGAGACCGCCGCGCTCCGTCGAGCCGCCCGAGCACCCGGCTTCCGTGCCGTCGGGGGCCCGGTTGCTGTGACAATCGGGACCATGGAAAGCAGCAGCGCCACGTCGGGCGGCAGCACCCGCCGCGAGGCCACCCGGCAGAAGCTCTACGAGGCCGCGGTCACCCTCATCGCCGAGCAGGGCTTCTCCGCCACGACGGTGGACGAGATCGCCGAACGGGCCGGGGTCGCGAAGGGCACCGTCTACTACAACTTCGCCAGCAAGTCGGTCCTCTTCGAGGAGCTGCTGCGGCACGGCGTGGGACTGCTGACGGCCTCCCTCCAGGAGGCGGCGGAGCAGACGGTGCGGGGCGGCGGCTCCCAGGTGGACGCCCTGGACGCGATGATCCGGGCCGGCCTCGGCTTCATCGCCCGCTACCCGGCCTTCACCCAGCTGTACGTGGCCGAGCTGTGGCGCACCAACCGGGCCTGGCAGTCGACGCTGATGGTGGTGCGCCGGCAGGTCGTCGCGGTCGTCGAGGACGTGCTGCGCGCGGGCGTGAAGAACGGCGAGCTCAGCGAGGAGATCGACATCCAGCTGACCGCGGCCGCCCTGGTGGGCATGGTGCTGGTGGCCGCCCTGGACTGGCAGTCGTTCCAGCCGGAGCGCTCCCTGGACGATGTGCACGCGGCCCTGTCGCGGCTGCTCCAGGGGCGGGTCAGCGGCCGCCGCTGAGCGGCGTACGACGGCGCGGGAGCCGGCGCGGGAGCCGGCGCGGGAGCCGGCGCGGGAGCCGGCGCGGACGAGAACGCCGGTCCGGTCCGGCCGCGTCCCCCGCGGGCCGGACCGGACCGGCGCCTCGCTTTCCCCCGTGCCCCCCCTTGTCCCCCGTCGGTCCCCCGTGCGGTCGTCCCCCGGGTTCCCCCCGTGCCTCGCTCCCGCCGACCGGGTCGGCGGAAGGAGCGGTCGGGGGCCGCGCCGTTCCGCCGCCCCGTGTCGGCGGTGCCGGCGCAGTGCCCCGTTCCGTGCCTCCACTCTCCCGTTCCGGCCCGTCGCGCCCCATCCGCGCGCGTACTCATCTCGGCGCCTAGGTACGGATACTCACTCCTGAGTGCCGGCCCGGGGCCCCGGACGGCCCCGCGACCGGATTGTCAGTGGTGGCCGATAAAGTCGCTGGCATGGCACGGATTGCGGTGATCGGCGCCGGGATGGGCGCGATGGCGAGCGCCGCCCGGCTGGCCGTCGCGGGCCACCGGGTGACGGTGTACGAGCGGACGGACACCTACGGCGGCGGGGTGCGCCGTCTGGAGCGCGAGGGGTTCCGCTTCGACACCGGCCCCGGTCTGCTGCCGCTGCCCGCGGTCTACCGCGACCTGTTCATCAAGACCGGCAAGGAGCAGTTGGAGTCCCTCGTCGAGCTGGTCCAGGTCGACCCGTCCGCGCGGCACCTCTTCGCGGACGGCACCGAGGTCACACTCCCCAACGCCTCGCGCGCGGGCGTGGTCGCGGCGCTGGACGAGGCCCTCGGCAAGGGCGCGGGCGCCCGCTGGGGCGACTTCCTGGTCCGGGCCCGCGAGGCCTGGGACCGCTCGCGCCGGCCCCTGCTGGAGGAGCCCCTGTGGCCCAACTGGTCGGTGCTGGCCGAGCGCGAGCCCTATCCGGCGGTTCCGCACAAGCGGATGCTGCGCACACGCCGGGCGGGAACGCTTGCCGAGATCGGCGCCTGGGAGCTGCGCGACGCCCGGCTGGCCGCCCTGCTGGAGAGCCACGCCCTCGCCCACGGCCTGGACCCGCGCACGGCCCCGGCGAGCGCGGCGGTCCTGCCGTACATGGAGCACGCCTTCGGCACGTGGTACGTCAGGGGCGGCGTGCGGGAGCTGGCCCGCGCGCTGTACGAGCGGTGTCTGGCCCGCCGGGTCGAGTTCGTCTTCGACGCGGAGGTCGCCCGGATCCTTGTGAAGGACGGCCGCGCCGCGGGCGTGGAACCCGCCGACGGCGGGACTCCGGCCGAGGCGGACTTCGTGGTCGCCTGCGTCTCCCCCGGTGTGCTGGACCGTCTCACACCGGATGCGGCTCTGCGCGGCGAGGGTGAGGTGGCGCCGCAGCGCGGGCTGCCGAGCCGTCTGACGGTGCTGCTGGCGCTGCGCGGCGCCCGGCCGGAGGGGGCGGCTCACCGGACCGTGGTGCACACCGGGGACCGGGAGGCCGAACTGGACCTGCTCTTCGGGCATCCCTCGGGGATGCTTCGGAGCCCGACGGTCACCGTCCTGCGGCCGGCGGACCCGGCGCTGGTGCCGGACGCCGGTCATGAGGCGGTCGTCCTCACATCGGCGGTGCCCGCCTGGGCGGGAGGCCGCCGGCCCGAGACCGAGGTCTTCGCGGAGCAGGCCGAGCACATGATCACCGTGGCCGGGCGCGCCCTGCCCGGACTGCGGGACCGCCTCCTGTGGCACGAGGTCCGCACCCCCGCCGACATCGCGGCCGAGACCGGCGCGGAGGGGGGCGGGATTCCGGCGCCCTCGCTGGCGGCGGGCGCGGGCCGGCTGCTGCACCCGGCCAACTCCACCGCCCTGCCGGGCCTGTTCACCGCGGGCGGCTGGGCCCACCCGGGCGGCGGCCTGCCCCACGCGGGCATGTCGGGCGCCCTGGTGGCGGGTCTGATCGTGGAGGGGCCGGAGTTCCGCGGCTCGCAGTGAGCGCGCTGGGTCGGGCCGTCAGGCGGACAGGCTCCTCAGGAGCGGGTGGAGGTCACTCTCAGTAGCGGTAGTGCTCGTCGTAGCCGGTGCCCTGGGACTGGCCGTCGCCGCCCTGGTAGGGGTATCCCTGGTCCTGGGGAAGGTCGGTGCCGTACTGCTCGTCGGTGCGCTGCTGGGGCACCCAGACCCCGTCGGCCGGGGTGGACTCGCCGTAGCCGCCGGTGGCGTACTGGTCCTGGCCGTAGGCCTGCTGGCCGTACTGCTGCTGACCGCCGTAGCTGGTGTCGTACGAGGCGCCGCCGTAGCTCTGGGTGCCGATGTACGGGTCGGAGTAGGCGGCGTACTGCTGCTCGCCCGTGGCGTCGTAGCCGTAGGTCTGCTGCTGGCCGTAGCCGGAGTAGGCGTCGTAGCCGTAGCCCTGGTCGGTGCTCTGGGCGGTCGCGGCGTACTGGTCCTGGGGCTGCGCGGGCTGGGTGTAGCCGTCCCTGTATACGCCGTAGGAGCCGGTGTCCTCGGGGAGGGGCTGGGGCTGGTAGACGTCGGTGGTCTCGGCGGCCGCGGGCTCCGGGGTGCGGGTGGGCGTGAAGACGTCGTCGTGGTCGTAGTCGTCGTCCTGGGCGTAGCCGGACTCCGCGCGGCGGTGGTCGGCGGCCGCGCCGCGGTCGGTCTCCTCCAGGTCGGAGACCTCCAGGGTCGGGTCCTGGTACTCGTCGTCACGGTCCCGGTCGGCGCCGGGACGGTTGACCGCCCAGCCGGACTTGAAGCCGCGGCGGAAGGACATCGTGACGTAGACCTGCCCGAGCGCGAAGGCGCAGGCACCGAGGCCGATGACCACGACCGAGGAGATCAGCACACCGGCGACCACGCCGAGGAAGCCCGCGAAGGCGAGCAGCCGCCAGCGCAGCCGTGCCTTGTACTGCAGCAGCACCTCGCCGAGCAGCCACAGTGCGACGACTCCGAACGCGATGTAGAGGACCGTCCAGCCCATGTACGCCCCTCTCCCAGTGACCGCTACGCAGTGTGTCGTATACCGGTGCGGCAGGTCTAGGCCTGCGGGGGGTGGTGCAGGCCCAGGTTCTCGTAGATTTCCAGGGTCGCCGTGGAGTTGTTGAGCGTGATGAAGTGCAGTCCGGGGACACCCTCGGCCAGCAGCCGTGCACAGAACTCGGTGGCGAACTCGATACCGATGGAGCGTACAGCGGCGGGATTGTCTTTGGCTGTGAGGATCCGCTCTTTCAGCTCGGCCGGGATGCGGGCGTTGCTGAGCTGAGGCAGCCGCTCCAGCATCCGGACGCTGGTCACGGGCATGACCTCGGGGATCACCGGGGTCTCGCAGCCCGCGGCCTCGACTCGGTCACGCAGCCGCAGATACGACTCCGGCTGGAAGAACATCTGCGTGATGGCGTAGTCGGCTCCGGCGCGGCACTTGTCGACGAAGTGCTCGACGTCGGCGTCCCAGTCACCGGAGCGCGGGTGCATCTCCGGGAAGGCCGCCACGCCGACGCAGAAGTCGCCCGACTCCTTGATGAGCCGGACGAGTTCGGCGGCGTAGGTCAGGCCCTTGGGGTGGGGCACCCAGTCGCCCATCGGGTCGCCCGGCGGGTCGCCGCGCACGGCGAGCATGTTGCGGATACCGGCGTCGGCGTACTGGCCGATGATGTTGCGCAGTTCCGCGATGGAGTGGTTGACCGCGGTGAGGTGGGCGACCGGGGTGAGGGTCGTGTCCACGACGATCTGCTGGGTCTCCTTGACCGTGCCCGCGCGGGTCGAGCCGCCGGCACCGTAGGTGACGGAGACGAAGTCGGGAGAGACCGCCTCGACCCGGCGGAGCGCGTTCCACAGGTTCTTCTCGCCCTTGGGGGTCTTCGGCGCGGAGAACTCGAAGGAGTACGTCTTCTTGCCGGCGGCGAGCATGTCACGCACGGTGCGTGCGCGATCAGTCCTGGTCGATGCGGTTCCTAGGGCCATACCGGCAGGTTAGCCAGGGGGCGACCGTCCCCCAACCGGATCCCGGGAATTTGCCCGAATTGCCGGACTCTTGTCCAAGGGGTGGACATGAAGTGTCCGGAATGACCCGATCGATACCTGTGGGTGTCTCGCTATACGACCAGCACGGACATGTTCGAAGATCGCCCGGGCCTACGCGGCCCGCAGCCGCTTGGCGAACTCCGCCGCCGCCGCTGCCGGGTCGTCGGCCTCGGTGATCGCCCGGACGACCACCACCCGGCGGGCGCCCGCGTCGAGCACCTCGTCGAGATTGCCGAGGTCGATGCCGCCGATGGCGAACCAGGGGCGCTCGGTGCCGAGGCGGGCCGTGTGACGTACGAGGTCCAGGCCGGGGGCGTGGCGGCCCGGCTTGGTGGGGGTGGGCCAGCACGGGCCGGTGCAGAAGTAGTCCACGCCCTCCTGGACGGCGGCCGCGGCGGCCTCCGCCTCGCTGTGCGTGGAACGGCCCACCAGCACGTCCTCGCCGAGGATCGCGCGGGCCGCGGGGACCGGGAGGTCGCCCTGGCCGAGGTGCAGGACGTCGGCGCCCGCGGCGTGGGCGACGTCCGCGCGGTCGTTGACCGCGAGGAGCTTGCCGTGCCGGGCGCAGGCGTCTGCGAAGACCTTCAGGTGCTCCAGCTCCTCGCCGGCCTCCATGCCCTTGTCGCGCAGCTGCACGATGTCGACCCCGCCCGCGAGGACCGCGTCCAGGAACTCGGGCAGGTCGCCCCGGTGTCGGCGGGCGTCCGTGCAGAGGTAGAGCCGGGCGTCGGCGAGCTGGGCGCGCGCGGTCGCGGGCATGGGTGTTCCCCCCGTCGTTCGGTGGAGTACGGGCCGGGGCGGGTGCCCCGGCCCGTACGCCGGACTGCTGATCAGGTCAGACGGCGAGCGCCTGGGCGCGGCGCTTCACCTCCGTGCCGCGATTCTCGCTGAGTGCCTGTGCGGGGGTGCCGGGCAGGCTGTCGTCGGGCGTGAAGAGCCACTCCAGCATCTCTTCGTCGGTGAAGCCGTCGTCCCGCAGGAGCGTCAGGGTGCCGGTGAGGCCCTTGACGATCTTGTCCCCGTCGATGAAGGCGGCGGGGACGTGCAGTGCCCGGTTCTCACCTCGGCGTACGGCGATGAGCTGGCCCTCCTTGACCAGCTGCCGCACGCGCGTCACCTCGACATCGAGCATTTCCGCGATGTCGGGGAGGGTGAGCCAGGCGGGGACGAGAGCGTCGATCTTTGTGTCAATCTCGGTCACGCCTCCCAGCGTAGGCGCTTCGCTGATTGGGTGGCGATTGGGCGTGGCTGTGGGTGTCGGGGTGGGGGTGGGGGGTGGTGTCGTTCTCGCGCCGTGCGCGGTGTCCCTCGGGGGTGGCTTGTGGGTGCGGGGTTCGTCGTGGGTTTTCGCGCAGTTCCCCGCGCCCCTTGGGGTGGGGGGTTCCTGGGGTGGCTTGTGGGTGCGGGGTTCGTCGTGGGTTTTCGCGTAGTTCCCCGCGCCCCTTGGGGGTGATGGCCCCTGGGGTGGCTTGAGGGGGCGCGGTTCGTCGTGGGTTTTTCGCGCAGTTCCCCGCGCCCCTTGGGGGGCGGGGCCTTGGGGCGTCGGGGATGGGGGGTGGTGTGGCTGCGTGGCGGTCAGGGTGCTGCTGTTGCTGCCTTCAGGGGGCGGGAGGGGTCTTTCAGCAGCTCGGGGTTCATGTGGGCGCCCGCTTCGATCAGTTTGCGGGCCTGGGCCAGGTCGCGGGGGCGGCCCACCGCGAGGAGGGCGGTGAGGCGGCCTTCGCGCAGCCAGCAGACCGACCAGGCGGGGCCGGAGGGGTCGCCGCGCCAGAGGAGGGTGTCGGCGGACGTATGGTGGCCTGCGAACTGGACGAAGCGGCCGAACTGCTCGGACCAGAAGTACGGCACCGGGTCGTACACGGCCGGGGCCTCGCCCGTCTGGGCGCCGATGATGTTCTCCGCGACCGTGCGCGGGCCCTGGAGGGCGTTGTCCCAGTGGTGGACCAGCAGCCGCTCGCCGTATCTCCCGGAGGGGAAGGACGCGCAGTCGCCGACGGCGTAGACGTCGGGGGCGGAGGTACGCAGATGGGCGTCGGCCAAAACCTCCCCGTGTTCCCCCAGCTCGATGCCGGAACCCGCGAGCCACGCGGTGGCGGGCCGGGCTCCGATGCCGACGACGACCGCTCCGGCGGCCAGCCGGGTGCCGTCGTCGAGGACGACCTCGCCGGGCTCGACGTGCCGCACGCGCGCGTGGGTGCGCAGTTCGGCGCCGCTGTCGGCGTACCAGGAGGTCATCGGGGCGGCGACCTCCGCGGGCAGGGCACCGGCCAGCGGCCGGTCGGCGGCCTCCACGACGGTCACCGCGCAGCCCGCCTCGCGCGCGGCGGTGGCGAACTCGGCGCCGATCCAGCCCGCGCCGACGACCACGATGTCGTGCTGGTCGGCCAGCACGGGCCGCAGCCGCTCGGCGTCGTCCAGGGTGCGCAGCAGATGCACGCCCCGGACACCCTCCGTGCCGGGCAGCCGGATCGGTTCGGCGCCGGTCGCCAGTACCAGGACGTCGTACGGGACCGGCCCCTCGGCGGTGTCCAGCTCGTGGTCGCCCGGACGCACACCGAGGACCTCGCGGCCAAGGTGCAGCTCGATGTCGAGGGCCTCGAAGTCGACGTCGAACGCGGAGCCCTCGGCGGTGCCGAGCAGCACGGCCTTGGACAGCGGCGGACGGTCGTAGGGCTGGTGGGGCTCGGCGCCGATCAGCACGACCGCGCCCGGGAAGCCCTGCTCACGCAGCGCGACCGCGGTCTGCACGCCTGCCATGCCCGCGCCCACGACGACGACCCGCCGCACCGGGGACACTCCTCGTTCCTGCGTCTGCTCGCTCACCTGATCACCATAGACAACTGACAAACCGTCAGTCAGGGGGCGTGTTCCGTGACCTGCTCCACAACACTCGTCCCGCTGCCCGACTGCGACTCCCACTCCCAGCTCTCCTCCAGCCGTATCCGCCCGTCGGGCAGCTCCACGACCAGCGACACGCAGTGCCCCGAAGAGGTGGCGCCGTCGCGCTTGAGCTGGACGTACCGGAAGTCGAGCCGGTCCCCCTCCCGGGTACCCACGAGATGCCCGCGTACGACATCGCCCCCGGCGTAGTCGGCCCAGATCTCGCCGTTCTCCTCGTGGTACGCGAACCGGGTGCGGGTCCCGACCTGTCCCGGTGCCTGGTCGGCCACCGGGTAGAGGACCAGACCGTCGAGCGATCGACAGGGCGGGGCGGAGTCCCTCGTCCGAGGGTTGGGGTGGGGGACGGGCGGGCGTGCCATGGGCGAAGGGCTCCCTTACAGATGCGCCGGACCAACAGCTAGGGTGGGGCCAACGTAAAGCACTCGCGGGAGCCCGGCGCACCGGGCTGAGAGGGAGGCGGGCGGCCTCCGACCGTACGAACCTGATCCGGGTCATGCCGGCGAAGGGAGGGGCTGGACGCCCATGTCGCGTACGTCAGACGTCCTCGTGGTCGGGGGCGGCATCATCGGTCTGGTCACGGCCTGGCGGGCCGCGCAACGGGGTTTCGGCACGGTCGTCGTGGACCGCGAACCGGGCGGCGGAGCCGCGCAGGTGGCGGCCGGGATGCTGGCCGCCGTCACCGAACTGCACTACGGCGAGCAGACCCTGCTCGGCCTGAACCTCGCCTCGGCGCGCCGCTACCCGGACTTCGCCGCCGAGCTCACCGACCTCACCGGGCACGACCTCGGCTACCGGCAGTGCGGCACGCTGGCCGTCGCGCTGGACGCCGACGACCGGGCTCATCTGCGGGAACTGCACGCCCTGCAGCAGCAGTCGGGGCTGGACTCGCAGTGGCTGTCGGGGCGGGAGTGCCGGCGCCTGGAGCCGATGCTGGCGCCGGGGGTGCGCGGCGGGCTGCGGGTGGACGGCGACCACCAGATCGACCCGCGGCGACTGGCCGCTGCGCTGGTGGCGGCCTGCGAACGGGCCGGGGTGCGCTTCCACCGGGAGTGGGCCGAACGGCTCGTCGTGGAGCGCGGACGCGCGACCGGCGTCCTCACGGACGAGGGCGTCCTGCTGGGCGCCGGACAGGTCGTGCTCGCGGCGGGCAGTCGCAGCGGGCAGCTGGCGGGGGTGCCGGACGACCTGCTGCCGCCGGTGCGGCCGGTGAAGGGGCAGGTGCTGCGGCTGACCGTGCCGAAGCGGTACGCGCCCTTCCTCAACCGGACCGTCCGCGCGGTGGTGCGCGGCAGCCATGTCTACCTCGTCCCGCGCGAGAACGGCGAACTGGTCGTCGGGGCCACCAGCGAGGAGCTGGGCTGGGACACCACGGTCACCGCGGGCGGCGTGTACGAGCTGCTGCGCGACGCCCATGAGCTGGTCCCCGGCATCACCGAGCTGCCGCTGACGGAGACCCGCGCCGGGCTGCGCCCCGGCTCCCCCGACAACGCGCCGCTGCTCGGCCCGACCGGTCTGGACGGCCTGCTGCTGGCCACCGGCCATTACCGCAACGGCGTGCTCCTCACGCCCGTCACCGGCGACGCCCTGGCGCATGCCCTGGCCACCGGTGAACTCCCCGAGGAGGCCCGCCCCTTCACGCCCCGGCGGTTCGCCGCCGCACTCACGGAGCAGCCCGTATGAACATCTCGGTCAACGGCGAGCGCAGGTGGATCGAGCCGGGCACGGCTCTCGACGCGCTCGTGACGTCCCTCACCGCGGCTCCCTCCGGGGTGGCCGCCGCCCTCAACGAGACCGTCGTCCCGCGCGCGCAGTGGCCCGCCACCGCGCTCGCCGACGGCGACCGTGTCGAGGTCCTCACCGCCGTACAGGGAGGCTGACCATGGCCGACGATCCGTTTGTCCTCGGCGGTACGACGTTCGGCTCCCGGCTGATCATGGGTACGGGGGGTGCGCCCAGCCTGGAGGTGCTGGAGCGGGCGCTGCTGGCGTCCGGGACGGAGCTGACCACGGTCGCGATGCGCCGGGTCGACGCCTCGGTGCACGGCTCGGTGCTGTCCGTGCTGGAGAGGCTCGGCATCCGGGTGCTGCCGAACACGGCGGGCTGTTTCACCGCGGGCGAGGCGGTGCTGACCGCCCGGCTGGCCCGGGAGGCGCTCGGCACCGACCTGGTCAAGCTGGAGGTCATCGCCGACGAGCGGACGCTGCTGCCGGACCCCGTCGAGCTGCTGGACGCGGCCGAGACGCTGGTCGAGGACGGTTTCACCGTGCTGCCGTACACCAACGACGACCCCGTTCTCGCCCGGAAGCTGGAGGACGTGGGCTGCGCGGCGGTCATGCCGCTGGGGTCGCCGATCGGGTCCGGGCTGGGCATCCGGAACCCGCACAACTTCCAGCTGATCGTGGAGCACGCGCGCGTGCCGGTGATTCTGGACGCGGGTGCCGGTACGGCGTCGGACGTGGCGCTGGCGATGGAACTGGGGTGCGCCGGGGTGATGCTGGCGTCCGCGGTGACCCGGGCGCAGGAGCCGGTGCTGATGGCCGCCGCGATGAAGGCGGGGGTCGAGGCGGGGCGGCTCGCGTACCGGGCGGGGCGGATTCCGAAGCGGCACTTCGCCGAGGCGTCGTCTCCTGCGGAGGGCTTGGCGCGGTTGGATCCCGAGAGGCCGGCGTTCTGAGGGTCGCTTGCGAGGCCCTGGGCGTTGGTCGCCGTGCCCACCCGTTCCGCCCTTGCGGAACGCCTGCCCACGGGGGTGTCCGGAACCCCGGCGGTGAACGCCTGCCTACGGCGGTGAGCTCCGGCGGTTAAGCCTGCTCACGGACAAGGCGGTGCCACGCTCGGTCACAGGTCGGCTGCAGTCTCGCCCCTATCCCGTGCAAGCGGTGGGGGTGTCGGTGGCGGCTCGTAGACTCGCAGCGTGGACACGACCCTTCAGGACCCTCTGGTCGGGCAGGTGCTCGACGGGCGTTATCGCATCGAGGCACGGATCGCGGTCGGCGGGATGGCCACGGTCTACCGGGCCGTGGACACCCGCCTCGACCGCGTGCTCGCGCTGAAGGTGATGCACCCGACGCTGGCCGCCGACGGGTCGTTCGTGGACCGGTTCATCCGCGAGGCGAAGTCCGTGGCCCGGCTCGCGCACCCCAATGTGGTGCAGGTCTTCGACCAGGGCGCCGACGGGTCGTACGTGTATCTCGCGATGGAGTACATCGCCGGCTGCACCCTGCGGGACGTGCTGCGCGAGCGCGGCGCGCTCCAGCCGCGGGCCGCGCTGGACATCCTGGAGCCGATGCTGGCCGCGCTGGGGGGCGCGCACCGGGCCGGGTTCGTGCACCGGGACATGAAGCCGGAGAACGTGCTCATAGGGGACGACGGCCGGGTGAAGGTCGCCGACTTCGGTCTCGTGCGGTCGGTGGACACCGTCACCAACACCACGGGGACGGTCCTCGGGACCGTGTCGTATCTCGCGCCCGAGCAGATCGAGCAGGGTGCCGCGGATCCGCGCGTGGACGTGTACGCGTGCGGCGTGATGCTCTACGAGATGCTCACCGGCGGCAGGCCGCACCACGGGGACTCCCCCGCGCAGATCCTCTACAAGCATGTCCACGAGGACGTGCCGCCGCCGTCGGCGTCCGTGCCGGGGCTGGCGTACGAGCTGGACGAGCTGGTCGCCGCGGCGACCGCGCGGACCCCGGAGATCCGGCCGTACGACGCGGTGGCGCTGCTGGCGCGGCTGCGCGAGGCGCGGGCCGGGCTGAGCGACGAGCAGCTGGAGGCGGTACCGCCGCAGGCGCTCACCACGGAGCACGCGAACACGGAGGACCGCACGAGCGTGATCCCGCGCTCGCTGACGGTCCCCCGCCCGCTGCCGGTGAACGAGGAGGAGCGCCACCACACCAGCAGGCTGGCCAGCCCCGCGCCGCTGCCGCCGCGCCCCCGGCCGCTGCCCCGGCGCGGGCTGGTCTCCGTCGTCGCGGCCGTGCTGCTGGTGCTGGGCGTCGTCGCGGGCGTCTGGTACATCAACTCCGGCCAGTTCACCCAGGTCCCGCCGGTGCTGGCGAAGACCGAGCAGCAGGCCCGCGCGCGGCTGTCAGCGGCCGGGCTGGACGTCGGCGAGGTCAAGCCGGCCTACAGCGACACCGTCCGCCGCGGTCTGGTGATCAGCACGGACCCGGCGCCGGGAGCCCGCATCCGGGACAACGACTCGGTGACGCTCACCGTCTCCCGGGGCCCCGAGACCGTACGGGTGCCCGCGCTGCGCGGCGAGAAGCTGGCCGACGCCAAGCGGACCCTGAAGAACGAGAGCCTCGAACCGGGCATGGTCACGCGCGAGTTCAGCGACGAGGTGCCCAGGGGCGCGGTGCTGCGCACCGACCCGGAGGGCGGCGTCGAGCTGCGCGCGGGGACGGCGATCGCGATCGTCGTCAGCAAGGGCAGCCCGGTGGACATCCCGGACGTGGTCGGCGAGGACCTGGCCGACGCCCGCGCGGAGCTGCTGGAGGCGGGCCTGAAGGTCGAGGTGGCCTCCGCGCAGATCAACTCCGAGCACGACAAGGGTCAGGTCGCCCTGCAGTCGCCGGACTCGGGCGGCCAGGCCGCCGAGGGTGACACCGTGACGCTGACCCTGTCCAAGGGCCCGGTCATGGTGGAGGTGCCGGACGTGGTCGGAGACAGCGTGGACGAGGCCCGGGAGAAGCTGGAGGGGGCGGGCTTCGAGGTGAAGGAGGACCGCGGGCTGCTCGACCTGTTCAGCGACAAGGTCGAGGGCCAGTCGGTGCCGGGCGGCGAGACCGCGCCCAAGGGTTCGACGATCACGCTCGACATCGGCTGACCGGCCGGGCCGCGGGCCATGACACCCTGAACGGGTGAGCAGTGAGCAGCAGTCCCATGGCCGTTCCGGCCCGGTCCCCGGTCCGTCCCGCAACCCCGTCGGCAGTCATGTGCCCGTCGCCGGCGGTCTGAGCACCGTAGGACTGACCTACGCCCGTGACCTCAGGGCCGAGACCGTGCAGGTCTTCGTCGCCAACCCGCGCGGCTGGGCGACCCCGGCCGGGAACCCCCGCGAGGACGAGGCGTTCCGGGCGGCGTGCGCCGAGGAGTCGATCCCGGCGTATGTGCACGCCCCGTACCTGATCAACTTCGGCTCCCACACCGAGGCGACCGTCGAGAAGTCGGTCGCCTCGCTGCGGCACTCGCTGCGGCGGGGCCGGGAGATCGGCGCGCTGGGTGTGGTCGTGCACACCGGCAGCGCGACCGGGGGCCGGGAGCGCTCGGTGGCGCTGAAGCAGGTGCGCGAGCACATGCTGCCGCTGCTGGACGAGCTGACCCATGACGACGACCCGTTCCTGCTACTGGAGTCCACGGCCGGCCAGGGGTTCTCGCTGTGCTCACGGACCTGGGACTTCGGCCCCTACTTCGAGGCGCTGGACGCCCACCCGAAGCTGGGGATCTGCCTCGACACCTGCCATGTCTTCGCCGCCGGGCACGACCTGACCGGGCCGAGCGGCATGCACCAGACCCTGGATCTGCTGGTGGACACGGTGGGCGAGGGCCGGCTGAAGCTGATCCACGCCAACGACTCCGAGGCCGAGGTGGGCGCCCACCGGGACCGGCACGCCAACATCGGCGCCGGGCACATCGGCGAGGACCCCTTCCGCGCGCTGATGACCCACCCGGCGACCGAGGGGGTGCCCCTGATCATCGAGACGCCCGGCGGGAAGGAGGGCCATGCGGGTGACGTGGAGCGACTGAAGAAACTGCGCGACGGATAAGCCCTGGCGGGAATACCCCCCGGGGGTATACGGTTCCTGTAACAGCGCAGGAACCGTTGTCCGGCTATGGGGGCAGACATGGAGCACGAGACGCACACCGCGCACCAGCACGAGGGCCAGGGTCGTGAGGGCCACGTGGCGCACCACGCCGACCACGCGACCCATGACGCCCACGCGAGCCACGCCGACCGCACGAGCCACAAGGACCACGCCGACCACACGGCTCACGCCGGCCACGGCCACCAGGATCACGCGCATCACCACGGCGGCGGGGCCAGCTGGTCCATGGCCGCGAAGGCGACCCTGCACTGCCTCACCGGGTGTGCCATCGGCGAGGTGCTCGGCATGGTCATCGGTACCGCGTTGGGCTGGGGCAACGCGCCGACGATGATCCTCGCGATCGTCCTGGCGTTCTTCTTCGGCTACTCGCTCACCCTGTGGGGCGTACTGAAGGCCGGGGTCGAGCTGCGGGCCGCGGTGAAGGTCGCGCTGGCCGCCGACACGATCTCGATCGCCGTGATGGAGCTGATCGACAACGGTGTGATCGCCCTGTGGCCGGGCGCCATGGACGCGCACCTCGACGACGCGAAGTTCTGGTGGGTGCTGGCCATCGCCCTGGTGGCGGCCTTCATCATCACCACACCCGTCAACAAGTGGATGATCGGCCGCGGCAAGGGCCACGCGGTGGTCCACCAGTACCACCACTGACCCGCGGCGCCGGGCGGCGGACGACACGTGTCGCGGGGTCGGGTCACGGCCCGGAGCCCCCCTCCACGCCGGAAAGGCGCTACAGCTCAGGACCGTCGCCGGGCTCCTCCTGGTAGGAGTAGCGCTGTTCCTTCCAGGGGTCGCCGAGGTTGTGATAGCCGCGCTCCTCCCAGAAGCCGCGGCGGTCGGCGGTCATGTACTCCACGCCCCGGACCCACTTGGGCCCCTTCCAGGCGTACAGGTGCGGGACGATCAGGCGCAGCGGGAAGCCGTGCTCGGCGGTGAGGAGTTCGCCGTCCTTGTGGGTGGCGAAGATCGTGCGCTCGGAGGCGAAGTCCGCCAGCCGCAGATTGGAGCTGAAGCCGTACTCCGCCCATACCATCACATGGGTGACATCGGCGGCGGGCGGCGCGATCTCCAGGACGGTCCGGGCGGGGACGCCGCCCCACTCCGCGCCGATCATGCTGAACTTCGTGACGCAGTGCAGATCGGCCACGACGGTGGTGTGCGGCAGGGCCGTGAACTCCTCGTGGTTCCAGCAGTGCTTCTCACCGTCGGCGGTGGCGCCGAAGACCCTGAACTCCCAGCGCTCGGGCCGGAACTTGGGTACGGGTCCGTAGTGCGTGACCGGCCAGCCCCGCTGCAGTCGCTGTCCCGGCGGAAGCTCGGTCGGTGCTGCTTCTCCAGATTCACGCTCCACCGGATGACCCATGGCTCCATCCTGACAGACCCCGGACGGTGCACATGACCATGGAGGCCCGAAAGCGGACAACTGCCGATAAGCATGCACTTACTTACTAAGTACGCACTTACTGGACGATCTTCCTCGGCCGGTGCAATCATGCGGCGGCAACCTCCCCATCCCCCCTGTGGAAGGAACCGCTGCGATGAACGGCGACGCCGAGGTCCTCGAATTCCTCAACGAGCAGCTGACCGGTGAGCTGACCGCGATCAACCAGTACTTCCTGCACGCGAAGATGCAGGAGAACTTCGGCTGGACGAAGCTCGCGAAGTACACCCGGCACGAGTCCTTCGACGAGATGAAGCACGCCGAGGTGCTCACCGACCGCATCCTGTTCCTGGACGGCCTGCCGAACTACCAGCGGCTGTTCCACGTCCGGGTCGGTCAGTCGGTGCGGGAGATGTTCGAGGCGGACCGGCAGATCGAGGTGGAGGCGATCGACCGGCTCAAGCGGGGCATCAAGGTGATGCGCGAGAAGGGCGACATCACGTCGGCGAACATCTTCGAGTCGATCCTGGAGGACGAGGAGCACCACATCGACTACCTCGACACCCAGCTCGAACTGCTCGACAAGCTCGGTGAGGCCCTCTACATCGCGCAGCTCATCGAGCAGCCGGAGAGCTGAGCACGGTCACCGTGGAGCCGGGCGAGGCGGCCACCGCGCGGCAGGGCCGAACGGGGCGTGGCCGAAACTAGGCGGCTTCTTCCAGGACGGCGTCCGAGGCGTCCAGCCCCGTGAGCACCGGCTTGCCCTGGTCGGCGAGCTCACGGCGGGGGCACGCGCCACGGCCGAGCAGCGCCTGGATGCGACGGACGCAGGAACCGCAGTCGGTGCCGGCCTTGCACGCCGAGGCTATCTGGCGCGGGGTGCAGGCGCCGTCCTCCGCATGCTTCCTGACCTGCGCCTCGGTCACACCGAAGCAGCTGCAGACATACACGCGGATCGCCTCCCGCCGGGGTCGAAGGGTCGTGCCGCCCCGACGTACCGGACTGTCCGATGATCGGTGAGGCAAACCTAACCTTACCCGGGAGCCCGGAACCGCAAAAGTGCTGTGGGGCGCGGATCGTATGTGATCCGCGCCCCACTTCATGGCCGAAAGCAGCCGGTAACCGGCTGGTCCGTCACTGGTCCCGGTACATCTCCGCGACAAGGAAGGCCAGGTCAAGGGACTGGCTGCGGTTCAGACGCGGGTCGCAGGCCGTCTCGTAGCGCTGGTGCAGATCGTCGACGAAGATCTCGTCGCCACCGCCCACGCACTCGGTGACGTCGTCACCGGTGAGCTCGACGTGGATGCCGCCCGGGTGGGTGCCCAGGGACTTGTGGATCTCGAAGAAGCCCTTGACCTCGTCGAGCACGTCGTCGAAGCGGCGGGTCTTGTGACCGGAGGCGGCCTCGAAGGTGTTGCCGTGCATGGGATCGGTCACCCAGGCCACGGTGGCGCCGGAGGCGGTGACCTTCTCGACCAGCTCGGGGAGCTTGTCGCGGATCTTGTCCGCACCCATGCGCACGATGAAGGTCAGCCGACCAGGCTCGCGGTCCGGGTCCAGACGCTCGATGTACTGCAGCGCCTCCTCGGCCGTCGTGGACGGGCCGAGCTTGATGCCGATCGGGTTGCGGATCTGCGAGGCGAACTCGATGTGCGCGTGATCCAGCTGCCGGGTGCGCTCGCCGATCCACACCATGTGCCCGGAGACGTCGTAGAGCTGCCCGGTGCGGGAGTCGACACGGGTGAGCGCGGACTCGTAGTCGAGCAGCAGCGCCTCGTGCGAGGAGAAGAACTCGACGGTCTTGAACTCCTCCGGGTCGGCCCCGCAGGCGTGCATGAAGTTCAGCGCGTTGTCGATCTCACGGGCGAGCTGCTCGTAGCGCTGGCCGGAGGGCGACGACTTCACGAAGTCCTGGTTCCAGGCGTGCACCTGGCGCAGGTCGGCGTAGCCGCCGGTGGTGAAGGCGCGCACCAGGTTCAGCGTGGAGGCGGACGCGTGGTACATCCGCTTCAGCCGCTCCGGGTCCGGGACGCGGGAGGCCTCGGTGAAGTCGAAGCCGTTGACGGAGTCGCCCCGGTAGGTCGGGAGCGTCACACCGTCGCGGGTCTCGGTCGGCTTGGAACGCGGCTTGGAGTACTGGCCGGCGATACGGCCGACCTTCACCACGGGCACCGAGGCCGCGTACGTCAGGACGGCGCCCATCTGGAGCAGCGTCTTGAGCTTGTTGCGGATGTGGTCGGCGGAAACGGCGTCGAAGGCCTCGGCGCAGTCGCCGCCCTGGAGGAGGAACGCCTCTCCCTTGGCGACGGCCGCCATCCGGGCGCGCAGCTGGTCGCACTCGCCCGCGAAGACGAGCGGCGGATACGACTCGAGGTCCGCGATCGCTGCGCGCAGAGCCTCGACGTCGGGGTAATCGGGCTGCTGCGCCGCGGGCAGGTCTCGCCAGGTGTTGCCAGCGCTCGGGCTGGTCTTAGCGTTCACGGTCACGTCGTCAACATTACGGGGTCCTCACGGCGTCTCCGGGCCATGCCCATCAAGTGAGACACCCGCTACATTCCGTGGACAGGGCTCCCGCCGCGCCCGAAAGGCATGCGGTAGGGTTCCCGGCATGTTCGCGCATTCCGACCAGAACTGGTGGTGGACCGCTCATCCGGCGGCCCACTGACTGCGCGTACGCACGACTTCGCGAAGGCCGCCGAGGGGCGGCCTTCGGCGTTTCCGGGGTCCGTTCCTCACGAGTGAATTCCTAGTGCGCTCCGAGTGAGCCACAGCGCTCCCACGAGAAGGACACGGACCATGCATCTGCTCGACCTGCTCGACGATCCCCGACCGTTCGCCCTGCTGCGCCGCCGTACGCCGGGCCATGACGAGAACACCGTCGAGGTGCTGCTCGGCCCGGTCGCCTCCTGCGAGCGGCTCGCCGACCTCCCCGACGAGGGCCTGGCCCTGATCCCGTTCCGGCAGATCCGCGAGCGCGGCTTCGACGTCCGCGACGACGGCACCCCGCTCTCGGTGCTCACCCCCGAGGAGTCGCACACCCTGTCCCTCCAGGACGCCCTCGACCAGCTCCCGGCGCACGGGGTCCGGGTCCGTGAGGGCCGCTTCGACGTGGACGACGAGGCGTACGGCGAGATCGTCGGCCGGGTGCTGCGCGACGAGATCGGCCGGGGCGAGGGCGCGAACTTCGTCATCCGGCGGACCTACGAGGGTGAGATCCCCGGGTTCTCCCGGGCGGACGCCCTCGCTCTGTTCCGGCGGCTGCTGGCGGGCGAGCGGGGCGCGTACTGGACGTTCGTGGTGCACACCGGGGAGCGCACGCTGGTCGGGGCGAGCCCCGAGGTGCATGTCCGGATGTCCGGCGGAACGGTGGTGATGAACCCGATCAGCGGGACCTACCGCTACCCGGCCGAGGGCCCGACGCCTGAGCATCTGCTGGACTTCCTCGCCGACGGCAAGGAGATCGAGGAGCTGTCGATGGTCGTCGACGAGGAGCTCAAGATGATGTGCACGGTCGGCGACATGGGCGGGGTCGTGGTCGGCCCGCGGCTGAAGGAGATGGCCCACCTCGCGCACACCGAGTACGAACTGCGCGGGAAGTCGTCGCTGGACGTGCGGGAGGTGCTGAAGGAGACCATGTTCGCGGCGACCGTCACCGGCTCGCCCGTGCAGAACGCCTGCCGGGTCATCGAGCGGTACGAGCCCCTCGGGCGGGACGGGGTCGGGCGCGGCTACTACGCCGGTGCGCTCGCCCTGCTCGGCCGGGACTCCGGCGGCACCCAGACCCTCGACTCCCCCATCCTCATCCGCACCGCGGACATCTCGGCGGGCGGTCGGCTGCGCGTCCCGGTGGGCGCCACGCTGGTGCGCGGTTCGGATCCGGCGAGCGAGGTCGCCGAGACCCATGCGAAGGCGGCCGGGGTGCTGGCGGCCCTGGGCGTACGGCCGTCCGGGCCCGGGGCGCGTGGCGCGCGGCCGGGGCTGGCGGACGACCCGCGGGTGCGGGCGGCGCTGGACGGGCGGCGGGCCGGGCTGGCGCCGTTCTGGCTGCGGATGCAGGAACGGTCGGCGGAGCTGACCGGGCACGCGCTGGTGGTGGACGGCGAGGACACGTTCACCGCGATGCTCGCGCATGTGCTGAGGTCGGGCGGCCTGGAGGTGACCGTGCGGCGCTACGACGAGCCGGGCCTGCGGGCGGCGGTACGCGCCCACGCAGGGCCGGTCGTGCTGGGCCCCGGCCCGGGTGACCCCTCGGACCTGACCGACCCGAAGATGCGGTTCCTGCGCGAGCTCACTTCGGAGGTGGTCCGCGGTCACGCGCACGGGGTGCTCGGCGTCTGCCTCGGCCACGAGCTGATCGCGGTCGAGCTGGGGCTGGACATCGTCCGCAAGGACGTGCCCTACCAGGGGGCGCAGACGGTGGTCGATCTGTTCGGGCGGCCGGAGACCGTCGGGTTCTACAACAGTTTCGTGGCCCGCTGCGACGACGAGGCGGCCCGCGAACTGGCCGCGCACGGCGTCGAGGTGAGCCGGGCCGCGAACGGTGAGGTACACGCGCTGCGCGGGCCGGGCTTCGCCTCGGTGCAGTTCCACCCGGAGTCGGTGCTGACGCTGAACGGGGCGGTGGTGGTGCGGGAGCTGATGGGTCAGCTGCGCGGCACGAGCACGTTCTCCGAGCGGCGGCCCGCGCTGTAGTCGAGGACGTTCTTCACCGTGGCGTCGATGATCTGGCGGACGGCGTCCTCGGTGTAGTACGCCTGATGGGACGTCACCAGGACGTTCGGGAACGTGACGAGGCGGGCCAGGGTGTCGTCCTCGACCGCCTGCAGGGACTTGTCGAGGAAGAACAGGCCCGCCTCGGCCTCGTACACGTCGAGGCCGACCCCCGTGAAGCGGCCCGCGCGCAGCTCGGTGACGAGGGCGGCGCTGTCGATCAGGCCGCCGCGGCTGGAGTTGACCAGGATCGCGTCGTCCTTCATCGCCCTGAGCGCGGCATGGTCGATCAGGTGCAGGGTCTCCGGCATCAGGGGCACGTGCAGGGTGACCAGGTCGGACTCCGCCAGGAGCTGCTCCTTGGACACGTAGCGCATGCCGAGCTGCATGCACTCGGGGTTCTCGGCGACGTCCCAGCCGAGCAGGCGCATGCCGAAGCCGTGGGCGATACGGGTGAAGGCCTCGCCGATCTTGCCGGTACCGAGGACGCCGGCGGTACGGCCGTGCATGTCCCGGCCCATCAGCCCGTCGAGGCGGAAGTCGAAGTCGCGGGTGCGGGTGGAGGCGCGTACGACGCGGCGGTTGACGGCCATCGCGAGGGTCCAGGCGAACTCGGCGACGGAGTAGGGCGAGTAGTACGACACCCTCGCCACGGTCATGCCGACGCGTTCGGCCACGGCCAGGTCGATGTTGTTGAAGCCGGTGGAGCGCTGGGCGATCAGCTGGGTGCCGCCCGCGGCGAGGGTCTGCAGCACGCGCGGGCCGAGGTCGGCGTTGACGCTGGTGGAGATCACCTCGTAGCCGGCGGCGATGGGGGCGGTGTCCTCGTTGAGGAACACGTCGAGACAACGGACCTCGTGGTGGCCCTTGAAGGCGTGTTCGATGAGGGGTTTCTCGTCGGCCTGGACGCCGAACGCGAGAATCTCCACGGGGTCCCTCCGGGGGTTGGGCCGGGTATGGGGTGGTACCTGTTGAATATATCCGTGCGGGTTTGCGGGGCTGCTCGCGCCCACGCGGCGGAGCCGCACATCGACACAGCCCCGCGCCCTGACCAGCGCTTCCTTCGGGGCGCCCTTCCCGCGGAACCGCGTGGCCTACGAGACCGGCCGCGCCCTCGCGGCGGAAGCCGTACATCGGCACAGCCCCGCGCCCCTGACCGGCGTCTCCATCCGAGCGTCTTTCTGAGGGGCGCGGGGAACTGCGCGAACGGCCACGACGGCGCCGCGGTCGAAGGACCGTCTGTCACGGCACGTCCAGCGCACTGCCTAGCCGAAGAAGACTCCCACCTCCTTGTAGAGGGTCGGGTCCACCGTCTTCAGGCGTTCCGTGGCGGCGGCGATGGGGACTCGGACGATGTCCGTGCCGCGCAGGGCGACCATCTTGCCGAAGTCGGCGTCGCTGACGCAGTCGATCGCGTGGAGGCCGAAGCGGGTGGCGAGCCAGCGGTCGAAGGCGCTGGGGGTGCCGCCGCGCTGGACGTGGCCGAGGACGGTGGTGCGGGCCTCCTTGCCGGTGCGGCGTTCGATCTCGCGGCCGAGCCACTCGCCGATGCCCGACAGACGGACATGGCCGTAGGCGTCGAGGGAGTCGTCCTTGAGGACCGCGTCGCCGCCCTTGGGCATCGCGCCCTCGGCGACCACCACGATCGGGGCGTACGACGCCTTGAAGCGGGAGGTGACCCAGGCACACACCTGGTCGACGTCGAAACGCTGTTCGGGGATGAGGATGGCGTTGGCGCCGCCCGCGAGGCCGGCGTGGACGGCGATCCAGCCGGTGTGACGGCCCATCACCTCCACCACCAGGACGCGCATATGGGACTCGGCGGTGGTGTGCAGCCGGTCGATGGCCTCGGTGGCGATGCCGACGGCGGTGTCGAAGCCGAAGGTGTAGTCCGTGGCGGACAGGTCGTTGTCTATCGTCTTGGGCACCCCCACACAGGGCACGCCGTACTCGTCGGCGAGCCGCGCGGCCACGCCGAGGGTGTCCTCGCCGCCGATGGTGATCAGCGCGTCGATCTCCAGCTTGGCGAGGTTCTCCTTGACGCGGCGGATGCCGTTCTCCTCACGGAGCGGGTTGGTGCGCGAGGAGCCGAGGACCGTGCCGCCGCGCGGCAGGATGCCGCGCACCGCGGGGATGTCCAGCCGGACCGCGTCGCCCTCCAGGGGACCGCGCCAGCCGTCCCGGAAGCCGGTGAACGTGTAGCCGTACTCCTGCACGCCCTTGCGGACGATGCCGCGGATGACCGCGTTGAGCCCGGGGCAGTCGCCGCCCCCGGTCAGTACTCCGACCCGCATGGAAAAGTCCCTTCGCCGCGGTTGCCGAATCCGCCCATGCCGAACGCGCACGTGCCGAACGCGCGTGCCGTGCCGTGTACCTGTGATGCAGACAACACGCTAACCGTGACCCAGGTCACTTCGGCATGGTCAGGGCCGGGCATTTCCGGTGAACTCGGGGCTGCCGGGCTCACTCGTCGTCGAGACCCCGCTCTATGGCGTAACGGACGAGCTCGACGCGGTTGTGCAACTGGAGCTTGCCAAGGGTGTTCTGGACGTGGTTCTGGACGGTGCGGTGGGAGATGACCAGGCGCTCGGCGATCTGCTTGTAGCTCAGGCCCTTGGCGACCAGGCGCAGTACCTCGGTCTCGCGGTCGGTGAGCCGGGGCGCGCCCTCGTCGTTGTCGGTGCCCGCGGCGGGGGCCGGTTCGGAGGCCAGCCGGCGGTACTCGCCGAGGACCAGGCCGGCCAGGCCGGGCGTGAACACCGGGTCGCCGACCGCCGTGCGGCGCACCGCGTCCAGGAGTTCCCCGGTGGAGGCCGACTTCAGCAGATAGCCGGTCGCGCCGGACTTCACGGCCTCCAGCACGTCGGCGTGCTCACCGCTGGCGGACAGCACCAGGACGCGCAGGGCGGGGTTGTGGCCGACGAGTTCCTTGCAGACCTGGACGCCGGGCTTGACGGGCAGGTTCAGGTCGAGGACGAGGACGTCGGGCGCGGCCGCCTTGGCGCGGCGCACGGCCTGGTCGCCGTCGCCCGCGGTGGCGACCACGTCGAAGCCGGACTCGGACAGGTCCCGGGCGACCGCGTCACGCCACATGGGATGGTCGTCGACCACCATGACCTTGATCGGGCCCTGTTCGCTCATCGCCGCTCCGCCTTCCCCCGTGAGACCTTCGGTATCTTCAGCTCGACCTCCGTGCCCTGGCCCGGGATCGAGATCAGCTCGGCCGTGCCGCCGAGGTCGCGCAGCCGTCCGCGGATGGACAGGGCCACGCCCATGCGTCCCTCGCCCTCGGCCTGGGCGAGCCGGCCCTCGGGGATGCCCGGACCGTCGTCCCGTACGGTGACGATCACCTCGTCGGGCCAGTCCTCGACCAGGATCCAGGCGCGGGCGTCCTCCCCCGCGTGCACCCGGACGTTGTCCAGGGCCGCCCCGACCGCCGCCGCCAGTTCGCGGGCCGCCGCGGGCGCCATCGGCACGGGCGCGCCGGGCTCGGCGAGACTGACCCGGGCGGAGGCGAAGGGCGCGAGCAGGGCGCGCGCGTCCACCGGCCCGTCGTCGTCCGGCTCCTCCACGGCTCGTACGACGGCCCCGTCGGCGGTGTCCTCCGACACGCGGGAGACGGGCACCAGGCCGCCGGAGACCAGGGTGCGCAGCGCGACCTCCTGCTCCCCGGCCATACGGCCCAGCTCGGCGGCCTCGCCGCCGATGATCGCGCCGCGCCGCTGCACCATGGCCAGCACCTGGAGCACGCTGTCGTGGATGTCCCGGGCGAGCCGCTCCCGCTCCCGGGTCGCGGCCTCGATCTCCAGGGCGCGGGCGAGGGTGCGCTCGGAGGCGCGGGCCACCTCGACGACGTAGCCGATGGCGATGGCGGCCACCCAGACGAGGACGACGTTGTGGACGGTGTCGCGGGCCGGCTGGCCGCGCTCGATGAGGTTGGCGACGGCGACGGCCGTGGACGCGCCGGCCGCCCAGCGCCAGCCGCCCTTGATCGCGAAGGCGAGCACCGACCCGGCGGTCCAGATCGACGGCAGCGTCGGGCCGCCGTCCGCGATCCGCTCGGAAGCGTCGGCGAGCGGGGTGAGCAGGATGCCGGTGAGCGCGATCGTGAGGTCCACGGCGAGGAACCGCCGGGTGCAGCTCGCCGCGTTCTGCACGCGGGGCAGCGTGGTCAGCGTCCACACCACGAGCACGGCGTAGTAGCCGACGGCGAGCCAGGGGCGGGTGAACTCCTCGTACGCGGTGGCGAACAGGCCGACCGCGTACAGCATGGTCAGCACCCGGTAGGCGGTCAGCGCACGCCACAGCGGCAGCTCGACCGACATCCTCATCACTCTTACGCGCTTGGCCACCGGCCCACTCCCCCGAACCCCCGGATTCCCCTCTAGTCGCTGCTTCTGGCGGCCTTGGCGGCTTCCTTGGCGGCTTCCTTCGCGGCTTCCTTCTCGGCCTTTGCCGCCTCCGCGATCTGCCGCTTGGCGGCGGTCGCGTACACGTCGACGTACTCCTGGCCGGAGAGCTTCATGATCTCGTACATGACCTCGTCGGTCACCGCCCGCAGCACGAACCGGTCGTGCTCCATGCCGCGGTAGCGGCTGAAGTCCAGCGGCTCGCCGATCCGGATGCCCGGGCGCATGACCTTCGGGACGACCTTGCCGGGCGGCTGGATCTTCTCGGTGTCGATCATGGCGACGGGGATCACCGGAGCGCCGGTGGCGAGCGCCACGCGCGCGAGGCCGCCGGGCTTGCCGCGGTACAGACGGCCGTCGGGCGAGCGGGTGCCCTCGGGGTAGATCCCGAACAGCTCGCCGCTCTCGATCACGTCGATGCCGCTCTTGATCGCGGCCTCACCGGCCCCGCGCGCCCCGGAACGGTCCACGGGCAGCTGGCCCACGCCCTTGAAGAACGCCGCCGTCAGCCTTCCCTTGACCCCGGGGGTGGTGAAGTACTCGGCCTTCGCGATGAACGTCACCTTGCGGTCGAGCACGGCGGGCAGGAAGAAGGAGTCCGAGAACGAGAGGTGATTGCTCGCCAGGATGGCGGGGCCCTCGGCGGGAATGTTCTCCAGGCCCTCCACCCAGGGCCGGAAGACGAGCTTCAGCGAACCCCCGATGGTGACCTTCATCGCGCCGTACAACAACCGAGTGCCTCCTGTGTCTGTGGATCAGACCTTAACCCCAAGGTCCCGCGAGTGGCCCGACGACCCTGGTCGGTGTCCGTGCGGTCGCGTACGGTGAACCACACCTGGACTCTTGCCGGAGCACTCCTGGACTCCGGTCCCAGCCTCCACAGCACGATCCCCAGCCCCCTGATGAACAAGGAGACCGAAGGTGCCGGTCCTTCCTGGAGCCGAGCCGTACCGCCGTGAAGGCGGGGAGGTCGGCGTCCTGCTGTGCCACGGCTTCACCGGGTCGCCCCAGTCGCTGCGCCCGTGGGCGGAGTACCTCGCCGAGCGCGGTCTGACCGTGTCCCTGCCGCTGCTGCCCGGGCACGGCACGCGCTGGGAGGACATGGCGGTCACCGGCTGGCAGGACTGGTACGCGGAGGTGGACCGCGAGCTGCGCGCCCTCACCGCGCGCTGCACGCAGGTCTTCGTGTTCGGCCTGTCCATGGGCGGCGCGCTGTCCCTGCGCCTCGCGGCCAAGCACGGCGACGCGGTCAGCGGCCTGGTGCTCGTCAACCCGGCGAACAAGGTGCACGGCCTGTCGGCGTACGCCCTCCCGGTCGCCCGGCACCTGGTGCGCACGACGAAGGGCATCGCCAGCGACATCGCCAAGCCCGGCAGCGAGGAGGTCGGTTACGACCGGGTGCCGCTGCACGCCGCGCACTCGCTGCGCCGGTTCTTCCAGCTCGTCGACGGCGAGCTGCCCCAGGTCACGCAGCCGCTCGTGCTGCTGCACAGCCCACAGGACCATGTCGTGCCGCCCGCCGACTCGGCCCGCATCCTCAGCCGGGTGTCCTCCACCGACGTCACCGAGATCCTGCTGGAACAGAGCTACCACGTCGCTACGTTGGACCATGACGCGGACCGGATCTTCGAGGAGAGCTACGCGTTCATCGGCCGGCTCGCACCCAGTGTCGGCAAGGAAGGGACGGCGGCAGGTGGCTGAGCACGACTCCGAGCGCGAGGACCGGGAGGAGCGCGACGGCCTCGGACCGGAGGAGCAGAACGTGCCCTTCGACGAGGCCGCCGCCTGGGCGGCGATCGTCGCCGGGTACGGCGACGAGCCGGCGGACCCGCCGGGCTCCAAGCCGTTCAAGTCGGTGGAGGACCTGGCGCTCCTGGAGGCCGAGACCAACACGGACGGCGAGGGCGAGGCGCCCGCTGTGCAGAAGGAGCCGCCGAAGCCCCTGGGCAGCTCGGTGTCCTTCGCCCCCGGCGTCGGGCCGCGCGACTACGCGGTCGCCGAGCCCGCCGAGGAAGACTTCGACGAGGACGACGAGGGCCACTTCGAGCCGCCCGAGCCCCCGCCGCTGCCCGCCGCCGACACCACCGCCAAGTTCGCCTGGCTGGCCGTGGTCGGCGGCCCGCTGCTGCTTCTGCTGGCGGTCGTGCTGGGCTGGGACATGACCTGGTGGCTGACCACGCTCTGCATCGGCGGGTTCCTCGGCGGCTTCGCCACGCTGGTGGCGCGGATGCGGACGGACGACGAGGACGGCGACGACCCCGGGCGAGGGGCCGTCGTCTAGCGCCCAGGCGGGCAACGTTCGGACGGGGCGAACGCTGCCTGTCGGGGCGCTGGAAACGCGCTGCTAGCCCGCCGGGATTCTGAGGGCGGCCAGGACCGGAAGGTGGTCCGTGGCCGCCCTCAGGTCTTCCCCGGTGATCCCGGGCTCCCCGAGCGGCACCCCGCAGCCCAGCACCTCGACGCCCTTGGTCGCGAAGATCGCGTCGATTCGGCGGTGGGGCGCGTCGCGGACCCAGGTGTGCTCGGCGCCCCAGGGGGCCACGGCCCGGCAGTCCTGGAGCTCGGTGGCGAGCCGCTGGAAGGTGGGGCCGGTGGGCCGTTCGTTGAGGTCACCGCCGGCGACGACGTGTTCGGTGCCGAGTGCGGTGAGGCGCTCCAGAAGCACGCCGCCCTGCTCGTGGCGCTCGGTCCGGTCCAGGGACAGGTGGCAGCTGATCACGCCGAGACGGGCACCGCCGAAGCGGACCACCGCCGTGGCCAGCCCGCGGCGATGCCGGCCGGGGGTGAGCGGGAGCAGGACGTCCTCCGTGCGCTCGACCGTGGCCCGCAGACCGCAGAGCAGCGCAGGTCCGGCCGCGGTCGCGCCGCCGGAGAGGATCACCAGATCGGCGGCGCGTGCCACGCGGGCGAGTTTCTTGCGCCAGCGGAAGAAACGGGGTGCTTCCTGGACGAGGACCAGGTCGGGGGTGCAGGCCTTGACGACCCGGACGAGGGCGTCGGTGTCGTCCCTCAGGGAGCGGACGTTGTAGCTGAGCACCCGGATGACTGCGGAACCGTCGGCCTCTGTGCGGGAGTTGGGGAGCGGCGCCATGGTCGTCAATGTACGCCCACCGGGCCGGAGCGCGGCGGACGTACGCGACGGGCCGTTCGCCGTGGCTCGTCGTGCCCACGCGGCGGAGCCGCGTGGCCGCACAGCGCCGCGCCCCGTGAGGCGCTCACATGATCGGGTCGGGCTCCCGGGCCAGGTCCGCCGCGCCGACGAGTCCGGCCTTGTTGCCGAGCTGCGCGGCGATCACGTCGGCCACCGGGCGCCAGTTGCCGCCCACCAGCCAGCGCTTGTAGGAGTTGCGGATCGGGTCGAGAACCAGGTCGCCCTCGTCGGAGAGTCCGCCGCCGACGATGAAGGCGGAGGGGTCGAAGAGGGAGGCCAGGTCGGCGAGGCCGGCGCCGGCCCAGCGGGCGAGCTCACGGTAGGAGTCGACGGCGACCGGGCAGCCCTGCCGGGCGGCCATGGAGATGTGCTTGCCCTCGATGCCGTCGGGGGTGCCGTCACCGAGCGCGAGCAGGATGTCGGCCAGCTCCGGGGTGGCGTTCGCGCGCTGCTTGGCGTAGCGGACGAGGGCGCGGCCGGAGGCGTACTGCTCCCAGCAGCCCTGCGAGCCGCAGCCGCACAGCAGGCCGTCCGGCACCATGCGGATGTGGCCGAATTCCGCGGCCACGCCGAAGTGGCCGCGGCGCAGCTTGTTGCCGATGATGATGCCGCCGCCGAGGCCCGTGCCGAGCGTGATGCAGATGACGTTGCGGTGGCCCTTGCCGGCCCCGAACCGGTACTCGCCCCAGGCGGCCGCGTTGGCGTCGTTCTCCACGACGACCGGCAGATCGACGCGCGCCTGGACCTTCTCCTTGAGCGGTTCGTTGCGCCAGTCGATGTTCGGTGCGAAGTAGACGGTCGAACGCTGACGGTTGACGTATCCCGCGGCACCGATGCCCACGCCCACGATCTCGTGACCGGCGCGCGCGCCCTCCACCGCCGAGGCGATCGCGTCGATGATGGCGTCGGGCGTGGTGGGGGTCGGCACCTTGAAGGTCGAGAGGATGTTGCCTTCCTCGTCGACCACGCCGGCCGCGATCTTCGTGCCGCCGATGTCGACGCCGATGGTGAGTCCCATGAATCCCTCAGTTTCGGTCGAGCCCCGCTACGGCCAACCGTACCCGAGGCCCTGCCGTGGGACAGGCGTCGTCCACCGGCCGGGCAGGCGGGAGCCCGGGTGCTGGACATCAGGGCGGTGTCAGTCCAGGTCGATGCGCTGCCCCGGTCCGCCGTCCTCGCCCTGCTCGGGGTCCTTCTCGAAGTCCGCTGTACGGGATGTCCAGCGGTTCTCCTGCCCCTGCACGGCGGAGCGGTAGGCGGCGAGGAGTTCCTGGCCTGCGGAGGCGAGGTGGTCGAAGACGTCCGGGTTTCGTTCGATGACGGGTTCGACGGCGGCCTTCGCCTGCTGGACGACCTGCTGCACGACCTGCTGGGCGGCGGGTCCGGCGACCGCGCCGAGCAGCGGGGACTGCAGTCCCGTGAGCTTGTCGGCGACGGTGTCCAGGAGCCGGCGCAGTTCCTCGGCGGCCGAGCCGGGCTGGGTGCCGTGCTGCTGCCGGCGCCGGGCCTGCTCCGCCGCGAGGTCCTCCGCGCAGGCCGCCGCCCAGGCGTCGGCGTCGGCCGCGGTCGGACGCTCTCCCGCGGTGGGGTGCTCTTCGCTCATGGCGGGCTCCTGACTACGGTTCGTTCCTTCGACGTTACCCGAACGGGCGCGCCGCCTTCACCGCCCGGCCGGCCAGAGTCCGGGGTCCGGCGCGAAGCGGATGCGCAGTTCCTCCTCGCGCAGGCTCGCCCCGGCCACCGTGCACCGCCGCAGCGCCGAGGGCAGCGGCACGATCCGCCGGAACCGGCCCGCGCTCAGGACGAGTTCGTCACCGCGCCGGATCAGGTCCAGTTCCTCGCGCCGGGCCCCGGGCAGCGGGATGTGCCAGACCAGCACCCCGTCCTCGGCGAGCCGGTCGGCCACCGGCCACTCGACCGTGGACGTCTCGTCGCGGGGGCCGGGCACCTCCAGCCGCTCCAGGTCCTCGCGCCCGCGCGGATCGCGGCCGAGGTGCGCCACGGGCCGCACGTCGTGTCCGCCCTGCCACTCCTCCAGCACCTTCCGCTGCTGCGCCACGGGGCCGGCGAGCCAGCTGCCGGGCCCGGCCTCCCGCTCGGGCAGCACCCGGGCGGCGAGCAGTCTCTCGGGCCGCCGTCCGCGCAGGGCGAGGCCGAGGCCCGCGGTCCGTACGGCGTCGGCGCCGGCCGGAGTGGGCTCGGCGACCAGCCGCACATGTGTGTTCCGGTCGGCGAGGACGGCCTCGATCGCGGCCAGTTCGAGATCCCAGCGGGCCGCGGTCTCGTACAGCCACTCCGCAGGCATCGGCACCCCGGCCAGCCGTCCCAGCACGGGGCGCAGCGCCCTGGCCGCCTGCCGCTCGGGGGGCAGCAACCGCCGCAGATAGCGGCGGAGTTCTCCGGGCAGGGCGAGCAGGGCGAGGCCCCGGTCGAGCGGGGGCAGGTCGACGACGACCAGGTCGTGGGCGTCCGACAGGGCGGCGTCCCGCAGGGCCCGCAGCAGACTCAGCTCCTCGGCGCCGGGCAGCGCGGTCATCTCCTCCGCCTCCAGGCGGGCGGCACCGAGGAGGTCGAGGCCGGTGGCGACGCGCTTCTGAAGGGCGACGAGGTCGTCCCTGAAGTCGGCCGCAGGATCGGGTCGCCAGGCGGTGAGGTTCTCGCCGACCCGTACGGGCTCGGGTCCGGTGGGCACTCCGAGGGCCGCGCCGAGGGTGTCGGTCCGGTCACCGCCCAGGACGAGCGTGCGCTGTCCGGAGCGCGCCCCGGAGAGCGCGGTGGCGGCGGCGACGGTCGTACGGCCCGCGCCGCCGGGGCCCAAGATCAGGATGGTGCGCATGAGGAGGAACGCTAACCGAGACGCCGGAGAAGAGGCGCGGGGAACGGGGAACGGGGACCGGGGCACCCGCGACGAGGCGGGGGAACCGCGCACCCGGCCGCCGGGACGGCGCGGACGCGCCACTTCCCGGACTCTGACGCCACTTCCCGGACCCGACGACCCACTTCCCGGACCCGACGCTACTTCCCGGGCTCCCGGACCCGACGCGTCACTTCCCGGACCCGACGCGCTACTTTCCGGACTCGACGCGTCACTTCCCGGACTCGACGCGCTACTTTCCGGACTCGACGCGTCACTTCCCGGACTCGACGCGCTACTTTCCGGACTCGACGCGCTACTTTCCGGACTCGACGCGCTTCTTCAGTCCGGCGAGCGCCCGGTCGATGATGACCTTCTCGGCCTTGCGCTTGATCATGCCCAGCATCGGGATCTTGACGTCGACGGTGAGCTGGTAGGTCACCTCGGTCGAACCGGCGCCCGCGGCCTTCAGCACGTACGACCCGTCGAGGGACCGCAGCATCTGGGACTTCACCAGGGTCCAGGAGACCTCGTTCTGCCCGCTCCACGTGTAGGCGAGCACCTGGTCGTCCTTGATCGCGCCCGCGTCCATGACGAGCCGCACCTGCTCGGCCCGGCCCTGTCCGTCGGTCGCGAGGACCTCCGCCTCCTTCACCTCACCCGTCCAGTCCGGGTAGCGCGCGAAGTCGGAGATCACCCCCATGACGTCGGCCGGTGCCGCCTCGATCGTGATGCTCGAACTGGTGTGTTCCGCCATCGTCGTGGCTCCTTCGGATGCCGGCCGGAGGGAAGTCGGGCAAGTCGTGGTGCGCACGTGTGTGCAGCGTGAAGGCTACCGCGCCCCCGACCTGCCGACTTCACCCCCTTCCAGCGGTCACCATTCGAGCGCCCAGGGGCGGCCCGTGCCCGCGAAGTGACCGACGTTGACGCACTCCGTCGCCCCGATGCGCATCCGCCGCACCAGGGGCTGATGGACGTGTCCGAACAGGGCGTAACGGGGGCGAGTACGGCGGATCGCCGCCAGCAGGGCCCGGCTGCCGCGCTCGAAGCGGCGCGCGACGGTGTCGTACACGAGCTCCGGCACCTCCGGCGGGATGTGCGTGCACAGCACGTCGACCTCGCCGACGGCCTCGATCTTGGCGGCGTACTCCTCGTCGGAGATCTCGTAGGGGGTCCGCATCGGGGTGCGCAGGCCGCCGCCGACGAAGCCGAAGACACGGCCGCCGATCTCCACGCGCTCGCCGTCGAGGACGGTGACGCCGGGGCGGACGAAGTCCTTCCACAGCGGGGGGATGTCGACATTGCCGTAGGTGGCGTACGTCGGGTGGGGGAAGGCGGCGAACAGCTCGGTGTACTGCTTGCGCACCGCGCTCTCGATGAAGGTGGCGCGGTCGCCGTCGAGCCCCGCCCACAGCCGGGCGCCGAAGGCGTGGGCCTCCTCGAAGCGGCGGGCGGTGCGCAGCTCGACGATGCGATGGGCGTTCTCGGTGCCGAACAGGTCGGGGAAGATGCCGCGCGAGTGGTCGGCGTAGTCGAGGAAGAGGACGAGGTCGCCCAGGCAGATCAGGGCGTCGGCGCCGTCTCCGGCCCGCGCCAGGTCTGCCGCGTTGCCGTGCACGTCACTGATCACGTGAACGCGGGTGCCGCGATCTCCGGCTCGTGTGGATGCCATGGCGATCAAGGGTAGGCGGCGCACGGCTGTCGTGAACAGTCGCGGCCGGACCTGCGGTTACTGGCTGGTTCCGAACGCTTTCGACTACTGTGCGCAAAGGAACACCAATCCGTGTGACGCAGCGAACATCTCGCCGGGAACCCCTGTCATTGAAGCCATACCGGCGGGTAACGTCCGGGCGGTCCAGTCGTACTCAGGTTTTCAACCAGTGGTTCTCAAGGAGGACCGTGGCCGGAAATCCGGGTACTTGCCCGAGCCTTGGACCGCACCGTCGCATCACACAACGTCGTGGCGCCGGCGCCCTATGAGGAGCAGCAGTCTTGCGCGAGTTCAGCCTTCCGGCTTTGTACGAGGTCCCCGCGGACGGCAATCTGACCGACATCGTCCGCAGAAACGCCGCGCAGCACCCCGACGTCGCCGTCATCGCCCGTAAGGTCGACGGCCGCTGGCAGGACGTGTCCGCGCGGGAGTTCCTCGCCGAGGTACGGGCCGCCGCCAAGGGTCTGATCGCCGCCGGTGTGCAGCCCGGCGACCGGGTCGGGCTGATGTCCCGCACCCGCTACGAGTGGACCCTGCTGGACTTCGCGATCTGGAGCGCCGGCGCGGTCACCGTGCCGGTGTACGAGACCAGCTCGCCGGAGCAGCTGCAGTGGATCATGTCCGACTCGGGCGCGACCGCCTGCATCGTCGAGCTGGACAACCACGTGGCCGCCGTCGAGGCCGTACGCGACTCCCTGCCCGCCCTCAAGCACGTCTGGCAGATCGAGGCCGGCGGCGTGGAGGAGCTGGGCCGGCTCGGCCAGGACGTGCCCGACGAGACGGTGGAGGAGCGCAGCTCGATCGCCAAGGCTGACGACCCGGCGACCATCGTCTACACCTCCGGCACCACCGGCCGCCCCAAGGGCTGTGTGCTCACCCACCGCAGCTTCTTCGCCGAGTGCGGCAACATCGTCGAGCGCCTGCGGCCGCTGTTCCGTACCGGCGAGTGTTCGGTCCTGCTCTTCCTCCCGCTCGCCCATGTCTTCGGGCGGCTCGTGCAGATCGCGCCGATGATCGCGCCGATCAAGCTGGGCTGCGTCCCGGACATCAAGAACCTCACCGACGAGCTGGCCGCGTTCCGCCCGACGCTGATCCTGGGCGTGCCGCGCGTCTTCGAGAAGGTCTACAACTCGGCGCGTGCCAAGGCCCAGGCCGACGGCAAGGGCAAGATCTTCGACAAGGCCGCGGACACCGCGATCGCCTACAGCAAGGCGCTGGACACCCCGTCCGGCCCGTCGCTCGGTCTGAAGCTGAAGCACAAGGTCTTCGACAAGCTGGTCTTCAGCAAGCTGCGCACGGTCCTCGGCGGCCGGGGCGAGTTCGCCATCTCCGGCGGCGCCCCGCTGGGCGAGCGCCTCGGTCACTTCTTCCGCGGCATCGGCTTCACGGTCCTGGAGGGCTACGGCCTGACCGAGTCCTGCGCGGCGACCGCGTTCAACCCGTGGGACCGGCAGAAGATCGGCACGGTCGGCCAGCCGCTGCCCGGCTCGGTGGTGCGTATCGCGGACGACGGCGAGGTGCTGCTGCACGGCGAGCACCTGTTCAAGGAGTACTGGAACAACCCGGGCGCGACCGCGGAGGCGCTGGCCGACGGCTGGTTCCACACCGGTGACATCGGCACCCTCGACGAGGACGGCTACCTCAAGATCACCGGCCGTAAGAAGGAGATCATCGTCACCGCGGGCGGCAAGAACGTCGCCCCGGCCGTGATCGAGGACCGCATCCGGGCGCACGCGCTGGTCGCGGAGTGCATGGTGGTCGGTGACGGGCGGCCGTTCGTGGGCGCGCTGGTCACCCTCGACGAGGAGTTCCTGGGCCGGTGGGCGGCCGACCACGGCAAGGCGGAGGGCTCCACCGCGGCGTCGCTGCGCGAGGACCCGGATCTGCAGGCCACGATCCAGGCGGCGATCGACGACGGCAACGCCGCGGTGTCGAAGGCGGAATCGGTGCGGAAGTTCCGCATTCTGTCCTCCCAGTTCACGGAGGAGTCGGGCCACCTGACGCCGTCGCTGAAGCTGAAGCGCAACGTGGTGGCGAAGGACTACGCGGCCGAGATCGAGGCGATCTACGCCAAGTAGACGGGGTGGGTTGGCGTCGGGGGGTGGGTGCGGGTGGTGGGTGGTTGCTCGCGCCGTTCCCCGCGCCCCCGGAATGGTCGCGTTGTCGTCCGCGCCCTTCAGAGAGCTCGCGGCGTTGCCCGCACCCCCCAAAGACTTGCGCAGTTCCCCGCGCCCCCGAAACGGGTCGCGTCGTCGTCCGCGCCCTCACAGAACTCGCGGCGTGCCCCGCACCCCCCGAAAGACTTGCGCAGTTCCCCGCGCCCCCGAACGGGGCGCGGCGTCGGCCGCGTTCTCAGAGATGTCGCGGCGTTGCCCGCGCGCCCGCGCGGCTCGTGCGGTCCGTGTCGTTGGGGTGGAGGGCGGGGTTTCTACAGCAGGGTCTTCAGGTTCTCTGCCAGGAGGTCCCAGCGCCAGGTCTGCTCGATCCAGGTTCTGCCGCGGTCGCCCATTCTGCGGCGGAGCTGGGGGTCGGCGAGGAGGGTGGTGATGCGGTCGGCGGTCTCGTTCGGGCTGTCGCCCCGGACGACCCAGCCGGTCTCGCCGTCCAGGACCGCGTCGGGGGCGCCGCCGGAGTCGCCGGCCACGACGGGCAGCCCGGTCGCGGAGGCCTCCAGGTAGACGATGCCGAGGCCCTCGACGTCGAGGCCGCCCCGGCGGGTGCGGCAGGGCATGGCGAAGACGTCGCCGGCGCCGTAGTGGGCGGGGAGTTCCGACCAGGGGACCGCGCCGGTGAAGCGGACGGAGTCCGCGACGCCGGTCTCGCCGGCCAGGCGGCGCAGGTCCTTCTCGTAGGGGCCGCCGCCGACGATCAGGAGCACCGCGTCCGGCTCGGCCGCGAGGATGCGGGGCATGGCCCGGATGAGGGTGTCCTGCCCCTTGCGGGGGACGAGACGGGAGACGCAGACCACGACCGGGCGGTCGGTCAGGCCGAGGCGGGCGCGGACCTCGGCGCCGCCCGAGCCGGGGTGGAAGGTCTTCTCGTCCACGCCGGGCGGCAGTTGCACCATGCGCGCGGCCGCGGCCGGGCTCAGCGCGGTCGCGATCCGGGAGCGGGTGTACTCGCCGAGGTAGGTGATCGTGTCGGTGGAGTCGCCGATCCGGCGCAGCAGCTGCCGGGCGGCCGGCAGCTGGGCCCAGCCCGCCTCGTGGCCGTGGGTGGTGGCCACCAGGCGCTCGGCGCCGGCCCTGCGCAGCGCGGGCGCCATCAGGCCGAGCGGGGCCGCCGCGCCGAACCACACCGCCGTGCAGCCGTGCTCCCGCAGCAGCCGCGCGGCGGTCCGGGTCGCGCCGGGCGTCGGCAGCAGCATGGTCGTCCGGTCCCGTACGACGGTGAAGGGCTGCTCGGCGTCGAAGGCGGCGGTCGCCTCGACGCCCTCGTGGCCGCGCTTCCAGGTGGAGGCGTAGACGACGACGCGGTCGGGGTCGAGCCTGAGGGCCATGTTGTGCAGGAACGCCTGGATACCGCCTGGTCTGGGCGGGAAGTCGTTCGTCACGATCAGGGTCTTGCGCATCGCCGCCGACCTTACCCAACGTAGACTCGCGGTTCGGCACCCGGCCGCGCCGCACGGCGTGCACCCGGGCCGCCGGGAGATCATGGTCCCCGGACGACGGGCAGCGGACGGAGCGGGGCGCACGTGAACGAGACGGTCGGTCGGGGCTCGGTGTTCGGACTGCTCACGGTCTGGAGCCTGACCCGGCTGGCCCTGCTGCTGTTCGTCTTCAAGGTGTTCGTCTTCCCCGGCCCCGACGTCACCAGCGACGTGTCCTTCATCTACCACGGCTGGAACGACGTCCTGAGCGGCGGAACGTTCCCGCAGAACGACGTCACCTGGCAGTACCCGCCCGCCGCCGCGCTGGCGATCCTCTCCCCCGCCGTGCTGCCGTTCCTGGAATACGCGCAGGCCTTCTTCGTGCTGGCCTTCCTCGCCGACTTCGCCGTCCTGGCGATGCTGCTGTTCGCCGGGCTGCGGCCGGGCCGCACGATGCGCGGCGCCTGGGTGTGGGTGATCGGCGCGGCCATGCTGGGCCCGACGGTCTACGCCCGCTACGACGTGATGGTCACCGCGGTCGCGGTGGCCGCGCTGCTCGCCGGGGCGCGGCATCCGCGGCTGATGGGGGCGCTGGCCGGCTTCGGGGCGCTGCTGAAGGTGTGGCCGGCGCTGCTGCTGGTGGGCTGTGTGCGGCGCCGGGCGTGGGGCGCGGCGGCGCTGACCGCGGCCGGGCTCGCGGTGGTGTTCATGGTGGCGATGCCGGGCGCGTTCGCGTTCCTGACCTTCCAGCGGGACCGGGGCACCGAGGTGGAGTCGCTGGGCTCGCTGGTCTTCCATGTGGCCCGGCACCACGGCTGGGAGGGCCAGGTCCTGCTGAACTACGGCTCGGTGGAGTTCCTCGGCCCGTACGTCGACGTGGTGAGCACGGCCGCGCTGGCGCTGACCGGGATGGCGCTGGGCTGGCTGCTGGTGTGGCGGCTGGCCGCGGTGCGGTTCACGACGACCACGCTCGCCGACGCCGCGTTCACGGCGGTGCTGCTGTTCACCACCACCAGCCGGGTGATCAGCCCGCAGTACCTGGTGTGGCTGGTCGGCCTCGCCGCCGTCTGCCTCGGCTACCGGGAGAGCCGGATGCGCCTGCCGGGCCTGCTGGTGGTGGCGGCCTCGCTGGTGACGGTGCTGGAGTTCCCCGTCTGGTTCGCGCATGTGGTCGCGAGCGACACCCTGGGCGTGAGCCTGCTGGTCCTGCGCAACGGCCTTCTGGTGGTCGCCTGCGTCGCGGCGGCCCGTGAGCTGTGGCGCGCGACGGCGTCCCGCGCCGCCGCGATCCCGCTGCCCGGTCAGGCCGCCGCGGCCAGGGAGACCCCGGTCGGCTCCTGACGCCGGGCGCGCCGCCGGAACAGCGCGGCGGCCACCGTGCCCTGGAGAGCCATGGCGAGCGCCATCGCCAGACACACCCCCGGCAGCCCGAGCCCCGACAGGCCGTACGCCAGTGGCAGCTGTACGGCCGTGCCGAGCAGGGTCACCCGCAGCAGCGCGCCTGCTCCCCCGCTGCCCTCGAAGACCCCGCCGAGCGCGATGAACCCGGCCATCAGCACCAGGTAGGGGCCGACGCAGCGCAGGAACAGCACGCCCTGCCGGGCGATCTCGCCCTCGGCGCCGAAGGCGGCCATGATCCACGGGCCGGCGAGGGCCAGTGCCGCCACCGCCACCGCCCCGGCCGTGACCGAGACCAGCACGGCCTGCCGCCCGATGGCCCGGCGCTCCTCTCGCCCGGCGCCGAGGCTGTGCGCGGTGTGGATGGCGGCGGCCTGGCGCACCGCGTAGAAGGCCATGGTCGCCACGTACAGGCTCTTGTAGGCGATGGCGTACGCCGCGACCGCCGTCACGCCGATCCGGGCGACGATCGCGATCAGGACCAGGGTGCCGCCCTGGCGGACGGTGAAGTCGGCGGCCATCGGCAGCCCGGTCGTCAGGGTGCGGCGCACCAGGGCGCCGGAGCGGGCTCCTGCCGCGCTCCGCAGCAGGGTGTCGCGCCGCAGGGCCACCAGCCCCACGCCGAGCGCCAGGCAGCGGCACAGCACTGTCGAGACCGCCGCGCCCCGAACGCCGTAGAGGTGGATGAGGAACGGGTCGCAGACCAGGATCAGTCCGTTGGTGAGCAGCGCGAGACGCATCGGGGTCCGGGTGTCGCCGGCGCCCTTGAGGATGCCGTCGACGAGTTGCTGCGCGAAGAACACGGCGATCCCGGGGATCGAGATCGCGAAGTAGCCGACGGCGAGGGGCAGTGCCGCGCCGCCGCCGAGCACCAGGCGTGCGAGCGGTTCGCGCAGCAGGAGGCCGCCGACCACGACCACCGGAGTGACCAGCGCGAACACGGCCCATCCGCCGCGCACGGCCGCCTTCAGGGCGGCCGGATCGCCCGCCCCTCTGGCGTGCGCGACCAGCACGGTCGTCCCGGAGCCGAAGACCAGGGCGACGCCGAGCAGCACGTTCTCGGTGTTGGTCGCGACGGCGACGGCGGCCACGGCCGGGCCGCCGAGCCGGGAGACCCAGACGGTGTTGATGATCCCGGCGGCCACGGAGGCCAGGAGCGAGAGATAGACGGGGTGGGCGAGGGCTATGAGCCGTTTGCGATGACCGTTCAGGTGTCCGATCCCCCTCGGAGCCGGATACCTCGACACCGGCTACCTCGATACGAGCTACCTCGTTTCGGGGTAGCTCGATAAGAGGTAGCATGCGGGCACGGCCGACCACAAGGAGGAACGGTGCTGGAGCTGTCGATCCTCGGCTTCCTCGCCGAGGAGCCGCTGCACGGCTACGAGCTGAAGGAGCGCATCAAGGCCCTCAGCGGCCATGTCCGCCCCGTCAGCGACGGCGCCCTGTACCCGGCGATCAACCGCCTGGTCGGGGCGGGCAAGCTGGACCAGCGCACGGAGGACGGCGCGAGCGCGGCGCCGCGCCGGATGCTGTCCCTGACCGAGAAGGGACGGGCCGACCTGCTGCAGCGGCTGCGCGAACCGAAGCAGGCCGAGATCACGGACCAAGTGCGCTTCAACACCGTGCTCGCGTTCCTGCGCCAGCTGCCCGAGCGGCACGAGCAGGCCGCCGTGCTGCGGCGACGGCTGGACTTCCTTCAGACACCGACGAGCTTCTTCTACCGGGACGGCGAGCCGGTGGGCGCGGAGGAGGCCGACGACCTGTTCCGGCAGGGCATGCTGCGGGTCGCCCGCGCGACCGGACAGGCGGAACGGAAGTGGCTGCGGGAGGCGATCGCCGTGCTGGACGGCGAGGCGGCCTGAGCCAGGCAGCCTGCTCGGGCGTCGCGCCGGACGGCCCGCTCGGACGTCGCCCCGGACGGCCCGCTCGGTGCGCTGAGCCGCCCTGGCGGCCCAGCGATCGCCGTGCTGGACGGCGAGGCGGCCTGAGCCGGGCAGCCCGCTCGGGCGTCGCGCCCAGCGGCCCGCCCGGTGCGCTGAGCCGCCCTGGCGGCCCAGCGATCGCCGTGCTGGACGGCGAGGCGGCCTGAGCCAGGCAGCCCGCTCGGGCGTCGCCCCGGGCGGCCCGCCCGGTGCGCTGAGCCGCCCCGGCGGCCCAGCGATCGCCGTGCTGGACGGCGAGGCGGTCTGAGCCAGGCAGCCTGCTCGGGCGTCGCGCCGGACGGCCCGCTCGGACGTCGCGCCGGACGGCCCGCTCGGACGTCGCGCCGGACGGCCCGCTCGGTGCGCTGAGCCGCCCTGGCGGCCCAGCGATCGCCGTGCTGGACGGCGAGGCGGCCTGAGCCGGGCAGCCTGCTCGGGCGTCGCGCCGAGCGGCCCGCTCGGTGCGCTGAGCCGCCCTGGCGGCCCTCAGTGCCGCGCGGGCCGGGTCGCCGGGGCGCGGGCGGCTGTCCACCGCCGGGAAAGGCCTCGGGCGAGACCCGGCGTGGCCCGGCCCCGGCTCCGGCTCCGGCTCCGGCTCCGGCTCCGGCTCCGGGCGATCCCCACCCCGGCCCTGGAGGGCGGCGAGCCGGACGACAGCAGCCCGAGCGGCCCGCCCCGCCACCGCCGGACTCTCAGCCCAGCCGAGCGCGCAGATACTCCCGCCACCGCCCGGTGAAGTCCTCCAGCGAGGTCCCCAGCACCTCGGTCATCGCGTACTCCACCGCCCCGACCCGCCCCCCGTGCCGCCCCACCGCGCGGTAGAACTCGCCGAGCCGCTCCTTGCCCCACTGCTCGGCGATCATCCGGCAGGCCAGCCAGCCGCCCTCGTAGGCCTGGGCCAGCGCGGCCGAGTCGCCCTCGAAGCCGAAGTCGCCGTCGGCTGGCAGCGCCGCGGGGAGGCGGCCGTCGGTGACCGCACGGGCCAGCTCGGGCGCGGCCTCCACGGGGGTGCGCCCGGTGTCGCGGTAGCCGACCCAGTCGGCGTACCCCTCGGACAGCCACAGCGGGGTCGCCGCGTTGGTGTGGGCGCGGGTGGCCACATGGGTGGTCTCGTGGGTGAGCACCACCTGCCGGCCGGTCGGACCGAGCAGCGCGTACGCGTCGGGGTTGACGATGACCCGGTCCGCGGGCGCCCGCGCCGAGCCGCCGACCTCGCCCGTGGTCACCGCGGCGATGCCCCGGTAGCTGGAGGCCGGGGAGCCGAGCAGCCCGGCCATGCCCTTCAGCGACTCGGGCACCAGCACCACCACACGCCGGTTCCACGCACCGCCCCAGGCGTCCGACACGGCCGGTACGGCGTGGTCGGCCAGGCCCGCGAAGTCGCGCAGGGAGTCCGTGGAACGCCCGACGCCGAGCACGATGCTGTGCCGGCCGCGCACCACCGCCACCTCGCCCTGGTCCCAGAGCTGCTGCCCCGACTTCCGCGCGGGCCGGTCCGACACCACCCGCCAGCGCCCGTCCGGGGCCCGGGTCAGGCTCAGGGTGCGCCCGGCGACCACCGGGGCCGCGTCGTAACCGGTGAAGCGGTAGCGCAGCTCGGCGTCGGCGGTGGCCCGGTCGCCGTCCCGGCGCAGGCCCGTCACCTTGTACTCCCAGTCCTCCAGCGGTACGGCCCGCAGCCGGTCGTACGCCGTCGCGGTCCCGGTCGCCCGCCAGGCCGCGGCGTCCCGGTCGACGATCGCCTCCGCGCGCCGGTCCAGCAGCCGCTGCACCTCGCCGCGGGCACTGTCCTGGACGGCCGGGCGGGCACAGCCGGCCGGGGACACGAGCAGCGCGCAGAGCACCGCGACTCCCGCGCCCCATGCCCGCCGTCGACCAGCCATCTTTCCGATCGTAAGGCCGACGGGCCCGATCAGACCCGGGTCACCGAGGCGACGGGCATCATCCCGACCGGGTCGTAGCGCACCGGGGCACCCGGGTAGGGGGCGTGGATGACCTGACCGTTGCCCACGTACATGCCGACATGGCTGGCGTCCGAGCGGTAGGTCACCAGGTCCCCGGGCCGCGCCTGGGACAGCGGCACCTGGCGGCCCGCGACGCGCTGGCCCTGCGAGGTGCGCGGGATGGCGATCCCGGCCTGGGCGTAGGACCACTGCGTCAGGCCCGAACAGTCGAAGCCGCTGGGCCCGTTGGCGCCCCATACGTACGGTCTGCCCAGCGCGGAGCGGGCGGCGGCCACGGCCGCGGCGGCGCGGCCCGAGGCCGGGACGCCGCCGGCCAGGCCGGACAGGTCCGAGCGGCCGGAGCGGGAGGAGCGGTCGAAGGCGGCCCGCTCGGCGTCCGGCAGCGAGTTCAGCAGCCGCCGGGCCGCGGCGAGTTTGCGCTCGACCGTGCGCTTGTGGGTGGCGACCGCCGCACGGCTGCGTTCCAGGTCCTTCAGCCTGCCGGACGCCTCCGCGCGCTCCTGGGCGAGCTCGCGCAGGGCGCTGCGGAGGTCCTTGAGCTGCCCGGCCTGGCGGGCGGAGATCCGGTTCAGGGTCGCGGCCTTGTCCAGGTAGTCGTCCGGGTCGTCGGCGAACAACAGGACGACCGAGGGGTCGAAGCCACCGGAGCGGTACTGGGCTCCGGCCAGCGAACCGAGCACCTCCCGAAGGGAGTTGACGCGCTCCTGCTGCCGGGCGAGCCGGGCCCGCGCGTCGCCGACCAGGCCGCGCAGTTCATCGGCGCGCTCGTCGGCCCGGTTGAATGCCTCGGTGGCCTTCTCCGCCTCGGCGTAGAGGCGGTCCACCCGGGCCCGGGTGTCCTCGTGCGGCGTGGCCACGGCGGACGTGGCGGCCGGTACGGCGCCGACGGCCGCGGCGGACAGGGCGCACAGGGCGCCGATCCCCCGGTCGAACCCGGACGGTGCAAGGCGGCGATGAGAGCCCACGCTGGCCGCGCTCCTTCCACTGGCTGGCTGGAAACGCGGCAGACAGTAGCCCCGCGACGGGGCACCGGCCAAAGACCTTCGCGGGCACACACAGTGACGCCCCGCCGCTGACGCAGGTCAACGACGGGGCGTGGGGTGATCGAAGGACGCCGGAATTCGCCCGTTCGGGCGGCACCCGACGCGGGGAGCGAGCGTCAGATCCGGACGCCGAACTGGAAGGGCATGTTGCCGATCGACTCGTAGCGCACGACCGTGCCGCTGCGCGGGGCGTGCAGCACCTGGCCGTTGCCCGCGTAGAAGCCGACGTGGTGCTGGTCGCCGTAGAAGATGACCAGGTCGCCGACCATGAGGTCGGACTGGCTGTAGATGCGCGTACCGGCGTTGGCCTGGGCCTGCGAGGTGCGCGGGATGGAGACACCGGCCTGGGCGAACGCCCAGGAGGTCAGGCCCGAGCAGTCGAAGGAGGACGGGCCGGAGGCGCCGTAGACGTACGGCGAGCCGATCTTGCTCTGGGCGGCCTGGAAGGCGGCCATGGCACGGCCGGAGGCGGGCTGGGCGTCACCGAGGTCGACGCGCTCGGCGGAGGACCGGGTGGCGCGCGCCTCCTCGGCGGCGATGGCGGCCTTCTCGGCGGCGGTGAGGGAGTTGAGCAGCTTCTGCGCCTCGGCGAGCTTGCCCTGGACCTCTTCCTTCTTCTTGCCGAGCTCCTCGCGGGTGGAGGCGAGGTCCTTGAGCTTGTCGGTGGCCTCGGCGCGCTGCTGGGCGAGTTCGCGCTGCTTGTCCTGGATCTTCTTCAGCGCGTCGACCTGCTGGGCGCTCAACTGGTCCAGCGTGGAGGCCTTGTCGAGGTAGTCCTCGGGGTCGGACGAGAGGAAGAGCTGGACGGAGGGGTCGATGCCACCGCTGCGGTACTGGGCGCTGGCCATCGAACCCAGGCCGTCGCGCAGCTCGTTGAGCTCCTCCTGGCCGCGGGCGACGTTGTCCTGGACGGTGGAGATCTCCTTCTGGAGCTTCTCCTGCTTCTCCTTGGCGCCGTTGTACTTCTCGGTGGCCTGCTCGGCCTCCTCGTACAGCTTGTCGACCTTCGCCTTGACCTCGTCCTTGGTCGGCTTCTCGCTCGGGGCCGCGCTGGCGGCCTGGGCGCTGAGAGCGACGGCAGCGGCGGCTGCGGTGGTCAGCACGGTCACACGAGTGCGGCTCGGCTGCTTCGGTCGACGGTGGGACGCCACGGGGAGCGACTCCTTCTTGGGGGTGATCACCCGATCGGAGGTTCGAGGCATGACCCTAGTGACCTTGCTGTGATCAGTTCAAATCCTGAGCCAAAAAACTCCCTCACGGAGCGCATTCTTTGCCCACAACTCACATGCGGTAATACGCGCTTGACGCTACGTTGCGTAAGGACCAGGCCAATTCGGACAATCGGGCTGTACGTTGCGCTTGGTGCGTACGTTGCCGATGGGACAAACGGTGGCGCCGGCCCGGGACAGGCCGGCGCGTCCGGGTCTCAGCCGCGCGAGAAGCGCTTGAGCAGCACCAGCGAGGCGACCGGACGGGCACCCACCCGGGCCACCCCGTCGGCCACCTCACGGTCGGTGGAGGCCACGATGACCGGCCGGCCCGGCGGCTCGGCCCGCACCAGCTGACGGATCAGCTCGTCGGCGGTCACACCCGGCTTGGAGAACAGCACCCGCACCCCGCGCGGCGGCGCCAGCAGCACCGGCGCGGCCAGCTCCGCCCCGTCGAAGACACAGGTGACCTCGGCACCGGTCTGCGCGGCGAGCTGCGCGAGCTGACCGAGCAGCCTCAACCGCTGCTTCTCCAGCGGCATCTGCGGATAGCCGGTCTTGGTGACGTTGTAGCCGTCGACCACGAGATGCGCCTGCGGCAGCGCCAGCAGCTGGTCCAGGATCGCCGGGTCGTCCTCCGACAGCGCCCGCGCGGCGATGTCCTTCGGGGTCATCCGGCCCGGCTCGACGGCGTCCACGGTCTCCGCGGGCCGCACCGACACCGGTGGCAGGGCGAGTTCACGGCGCAGCCCCTGGGCCGCGTCCAGCACGGTGTCCAGCAGCAGCCGCACCCGCATGTCCTCTACGCTGCGCCCCTCCCGGGCCGCCTTGCGGCTGGCCTCCAGGGCGGCCTCGGTCTCCCCCAGCCGCGCCTTGAGCCGCCGCGTCTCGCTCTCGGCGGCGGACACCTGCGCATGCCCCTCGGCGCGTACGGCGTCCATCTCGGCCTGCGCCTTGCGCAGCGCGGCCTCCCCGCGCTTGACGTCGCTGACGGCCGCGCGCAGCTTGCGGTGAAGCGATTCGGCTTCCTTGCGGGCCGACTCCAGCTCGGCGCGCAGCCGCTCGGTCTCGGCGCGGGTGTGGTCGCGGGCGGCGTCCAGTTCGGTACGCAGCCGCTCCAGTTCGGCGCGGCTCTCCTCGTCGGCGCGTTCGGCGTCGGCGCGCAGCGCCTCCTCGCCGGCCGCCGCCACCAGCTTCACCCAGCCGGCCGGGCGCAGTACGTAGGCCGCGGCCGCCACGTCCAGCGGGTCCGCGGCCGGGGGCGGGGCACCCGAGTCGAGCGCGCCGCTCAGCTCGGGCTGGGCCTCTCTGAGCTTCTCGCCGATCCGCTGCCGGAACACCGGGTCGGTCTCCAGCGCCGAGGCCATCGCGTTGCCCGCGAACTTGGCCCGGCGGTTCGGGGCGAACCGGGCGTACTGCCTGAGCTGTGCGGGCAGTTCACCGACGGTCAGGCCGCCGAAGCCGTCCGAGACGATCTGCACGACCCGGCGCCGCACACCGTCGGGCAGCGGACGGTCGAGCACCTCGGCGGCGCCGTCGCCCGGCCCCCCGCCTGTGGTCTCCACCATCCGTCACACCCCAATGCTGTGCGGGACCCTCCCCCGCTCTCGACTTCGCTTCGAGCGGGGGGACCCCGATCCTCAGGCGCCGGCGCCCGGCCTGTCCACCAGTTCCACCTGATCCACCGCGTTGCACCAGCGGCAGCGGACCGACTCGATGGTCTCACTGACCACCTCACGCTCCTCCACGCTCGGCTCCCCGGCGAGGTCGAGGTGGACGTACTCCACGACCTTCGACGAGCGGGTCACGTCGAAGCGGGTGAGGTTGCCGCACAGGGTGCAGCGCCACCGGGTGGTGGCGGTGGGCAGGGGAACCGTCATCGTGACTGTTCGCTTCCTTCTAGTCTCCGTGACGCGTCGACTTCCCGACACGTGTGGCTCGTAACCCTACGGCCTGGCGACGTCACTGTGCCCGTCCGTCCACGGCGGCGAGGCGGTGTATGCCTATGCGTCCAGTTACGTCATGCTCTGTGTTCATGATCAGCGACTGGAACAGACGGGCCGGCCGGGTGGTGGAGGGGATGCACCGGCCGGTGGCGCCCGTGACGTACACACTGATCGCCCTGTGCTGCCTGATCTTCTTGGTCGGGCCGGCCGCCGGACTGAATCCGGCCTACGGGTCCGGGGACGAGCTGCTCGCCGCGCAGCGGGCCTACTTCCGGCGCTGGGGCGTGGTCCCGGCCGAGCTGTTCGAGGGCTCCGCGCGGGCGGCGCTCACCCCGGCGACGGCCCTGTTCGTGCACGGCAGCTGGGTGCACCTGCTCGGCAACATGCTGTTCCTCCACGTCTTCGGGGTGATGACGGAGGAGCGCCTCGGCCGCGTGGAGTTCACCCTCTTCTATCTGGGCTGCGGCTATCTCGCCCTGCTGGGCTACGCGGCCGCCAACGCCGACTCCGAGCAGTCGCTGGTGGGGGCGTCCGGGGCGATCTCGGCGGTGCTCGGGGCGTTCCTGTGCCTGTTCCCCCGGGCCCGGGTGACGAGCCTGCTGCCGTTCCTGTTCTTCCTGCCGCTGCGCTTCCCCGCCTGGATCGTGCTGCCGTTCTGGGCCGCCCTGCAGTGGCTGGCCGCCGGGCGGGCGCCGGAGGGGCCCGGGGTGGCCTACCTCGCCCACCTGGTGGGGTTCGGCCTGGGCTTCGGCTACGCGTGGGCCCGTCACGGGCGTACGACTAGAGTGAAGGTCACCCCGCCCACGCCCGCCCCCGAGGGAGAGAACCAGCCGTGATCACCGCGATCGTTCTGATCAAGACCAGCGTGGACCGGATTCCTGAGATCGCCGAGCAGGTGGCTTCGCTGGATTCCGTGAGCGAGGTCTTCTCCGTGACGGGGACCTACGACCTGATCGCGATGGTGCGGGTGCGGCAGCACGAGGATCTGGCCGATGTGATCCCCGGGCGGATCAGCAAGATCGCCGGGGTCGAGGCGACGGACACGCATGTGGCTTTTCGGACGTATTCACAGCACGACCTTGAGGCCGCGTTCGCGATCGGGCTGGATTCCTGACGCCTTCTGATTCAGGGGTGCGGATCTGCTTGCGCCTGCGGGCGGTTGGTGGCCGGCCGCGCCCACGCGGTGGCAGCCGCAGACCGAACACGGCCCCGCGCCTTGGAGGCGGCCGCGCCCACGCGGTGGCAGCCGCCCCGCGCCCCCTTGAGGGCGCTGCCTCACACCGCCGGAACGCAGCGGCCCTCTTCCGTCCTGTAGGTCCACTTCGCGCCCTCGGTCACCAGTTCCTTCACCGCGGCGACGAAGCGGTCGACGTGCTCGTCCGGGGTGCCCGCGCCGAAGCTCACCCGGATGGCGTTGAGGGACTTCTCCCCGGGCGCGGCCTCCGGGGCGCCGCACTCGCCCTGGGTCTGGGGGTCGCTGCCGAGCAGCGTGCGCACGAGCGGGTGGGCGCAGAAGAGGCCGTCGCGGACGCCGATGCCGTACTCGGCGGAGAGCGCGGCGGCGAAGTGGGAGCTGTTCCAGCCCTCGACGACGAAGGAGATCACGCCGACCCGGGGGGCGTCGTCGCCGAACAGGGAGAGCACCTTGACCTCGGGGACCTCGGCGAGGCCCGCGCGGACCCGGGCGATCAGCTGGGTCTCACGGGCGACCAGGTTGTCCCAGCCTGCCTCGGTCAGGGCCTTGCAGGCCGAGGCGATGGAGTAGGCCCCGATGACGTTCGGGGAGCCGGCCTCGTGCCGGGCGGCGCTCTCGTGCCACTCCACGTCCACGCCGCCGTCCTCACGCCGGGTGACAGTGCGGCTGGCTCCGCCGCCCGCGAGGTAGGGATCGGCCTCGCGCAGCCAGTCGGCGCGGCCCGCCAGCACGCCCGAGCCGAACGGGGCGTACAGCTTGTGTCCCGAGAAGGCGATCCAGTCCACGTCGAGGTCGCGCACGCTCACCGGGTGGTGCGGGGCGAGCTGGGCGGCGTCCAGCACGATCCGGGCGCCGTGCGCGTGCGCCGCCGCGGCCAGCTCACGGATCGGCCACAGCTCGCCGGTGACGTTGGAGGCACCCGTCACGCACACCAGGGCCGGACCGTACGGGTCGCGGGCGGCGAGCGCGCGCTCCAGGGTGCGCACGGCCTGGCCGGGGGTGCGCGGGGCGTCGAGGTAGCTGACCTTGGCGTCCTGCCAGGGCAGCAGCGAGGCGTGGTGCTCGGTCTCGAAGACGAAGACCTGGCAGTCGGCCGGCAGGGCGCGGGCGAGGAGGTTGAGGGAGTCCGTGGTGGAGCGGGTGAAGACGACCTGGTCGTTCTCCCGGCAGTCCAGGAACTCGGCGACGGTCCGGCGGGCGTTCTCGAAGAGGTCCGTCGAGAGCTGCGAGAGATAACCGGCGCCGCGGTGCACGCTGCCGTAGTACGGGGCGTAGGCGGCCACGTCGTCCCAGACCCGCTGGAGGGCGGGGGCGCTGGCCGCGTAGTCGAGGGCCGCGTAGGTGACCTCGCCGCCGGTCACGAGCGGGACGGTGACATCCCGGCCCAGAACGGGCAGCGGGGTGCAAACGGACTGGTCGGCGGCAGCGGTGGAGACGGACATGGCGGAACTCCCGTGAAGGCAGAAGGAATTCACCCCGCGAGCGGCGTGCGGACACGGCTCGGGCGTGGGTGAAGAAGTGAAAGAGAGATGCGGGGACGGGACTCGACGACCCGGGCCTGCCAGAAGGACAGGCCCTAGCGCATTCGCTTGCTCACGGAAGACTCCTCGACGACCAGGACCCCTGATGTCGCGAGGGGTCCGCGCTTGCCCTGAGCCCTGCGCTCACGGCCTGGTCTTCACCCGGGGCACCCCGCCACGGACGGAGGGTTGCCGGACAGTCGGCCGGGGCCGTATGACTGTCACTCATGACCTGTTGAGGAAAGTACGCGAAATGATCGCGGTCCCGCAACCCGTGTCCGGATCGCGGGACCGTCTCGTCGCACCGCTCAGGCGTTGGTCGCGCTCACCCAGCGGTCCAGGGTGCGCCTGGCCTCGCCCGAGTCGATCGCCTCGGCCGCCTTCGCCATCCCCGCGCGGATCTGCTCCGTCAGGGACGCGTCGGCCGGCTCCAGGGCCACCAGGGCGGCAGCGGCGTTCAGCAGGACCGCGTCGCGGACCGGGCCCCGCTCGCCGTCGAGGAGGCGGCGGGCCACCTCGGCGTTGTAGGAGGCGTCGGCGCCGCGCAGGGCTTCCACGGGGACCAGGTCGATGCCGACCTCGCGCGGGTCGAAGGTCTCCTCGGTGACCTTGCCGTCGCGGACCACCCACACCCGGGACGTGGCGGTGGTCGTCAGCTCGTCGAGGCCGTCGTCGCCGCGGAAGACGAGGGAGGAGTTGCCGCGCTCGGCGAAGACACCGGCCACGATCGGGGCCATCCGGGCGTCCGCGACACCGATGGCCTGCGCCCTGACCTTGGCCGGGTTGGTCAGCGGGCCGAGGAAGTTGAAGGTCGTGCGGATACCGAGCTGGCCGCGGGCGGCCGCCACGTGCCGCAGGGCCGGGTGGAACTTCACCGCGAAGCAGAAGGTGATCCCGACCTCGTCGGCGACCTCGGCCACCCGCGCGGGGGCCAGCTCCAGGTTGACCCCGAGCTTCTCCAGCACGTCGGAGGCGCCGGAGGCGGAGGACGCGGCCCGGTTGCCGTGCTTGACGACCTTCGCGCCGGTGCCGGCCACCACGATCGAGGCCATGGTGGAGATGTTCACCGTCTTGGCGCCGTCGCCGCCGGTGCCGACGATGTCGACGGTCGCCCCGGGCACCTCGATGACGTTGGCGTGCTCGTACATCGTGCGGACCAGGCCGGTGATCTCCTGGACGGTCTCGCCCTTGGCCCGCAGCGCCACCGCGAACCCGGCGATCTGCGCGTCCGTCGCCTCGCCGCGCATGATCCGGTCCATCGCCCAGGCGGTCGCCTCGGCGCTCAGGTCCTGCCCTTCGAGCAGGGCGTTCAGCACCAGGGGCCAGGAACGGCCCGCCGCGGTGTCGCCTCCAGCGGGGGTCACAGCGCTCATCAGCCGCTCCTGAGTGTCGTAAGAGAGTGTGATCCCAGCCTATCCAGCCCCGGGCAGGGCGAAGGGCCCCTGTCCGAACACCGGACGGGGGCCCTTCGCTGTGGCGTGGCGAACGCAGTGATCAGTGGTGGCCGTGGCCGCTCGTGATCTCCTTGTACTCGTCGACGGTCGCCTTCGGGATCTGGGAGTCCTCGCCGAAGTACGCGTTGCTGAGCTTGGCGCGCATCTTGTCGGAGCCCTTCACCTTGCGGGCGACACCGTTCTCGTCGACCGCCGGACCGATCTCGGCCGGCTTGTACTGCTCGTGCGCGGTGAGGGTGTAGAGCTGCTCCTGGCTGAGCGGCTCGTGCACCTCGATGTACTCACCGTGCGGCAGGCGCTTGATCGTGCCGGTCTCGCGGCCGTGCAGGACCTTGTCCCGGTCGCGGCGCTGGAGGCCCAGGCAGATGCGCTTGGTCGCGATGAACGCGAGGACCGGGCCGACGAAGAACCCGATGCGCACGAACCAGGTGACCGCGTTGATCGACAGCTGGAAGTGGGTGGCGACGATGTCGTTGCCACCGCCGATCAGCATGATGATGTAGCCGGTGACCCAGGCGACACCGAAGGCCGTACGGGTCGGGGCGTTGCGCGGGCGGTCCAGGATGTGGTGCTCGCGCCTGTCGCCGGTGATCCACGACTCGATGAACGGGTAGAGCGCGATCATGGCCAGGAACACACCGAAGAGCACCAGCGGGATGAACACGCCCAGGACGAGCGTGTGACCCCAGAAGTTGACCTCCCAGCCCGGCATGGCGCGGATCAGACCCTCGGCGAAGCCCATGTACCAGTCGGGCTGGGCGCCGGTGGAGACCTGGTCGGGCCGGTAGGGGCCGATCGCCCAGATCGGGTTGACGGACGCGATGCCGGCCAGGGCCGCGATGGCACCGAAGACCAGGAAGAAGAAGCCTCCGGCCTTGGCCATGTAGACCGGCAGCAGCGGCATGCCGACGACGTTCTTGTTGCTCTTGCCCGGACCCGCGAACTGCGTGTGCTTGTGGTAGAAGACCAGGATCAGGTGGCCGACCACCAGGCCGAGCATGATGCCCGGCAGCAGCAGGATGTGGATCGAGTAGAAGCGGGCCACGAAGTCGGTGCCCGGGAACTCCCCGCCGAACAGGAACATCGAGATGTACGTGCCGACGATCGGCACCGACAGGATGGCGCCCTGCGTGAAGCGGACACCGGTGCCGGAGAGCAGGTCGTCCGGGAGCGAGTAGCCGGTGAAACCGGTGAACATGCCCAGGACGAACAGCAGGAAGCCGAACAGCCAGTTGATCTCACGCGGCTTGCGGAACGCGCCGGTGAAGAACACGCGCATCATGTGCACGAACATGCCGGCGAGGAAGATGATCGCCGCCCAGTGGTGGATCTGCCGGATGAGCAGACCACCGCGCACGTCGAAGCTGATGTCCAGCGTGGAGGAGAAGGCCTCCGACATCAGCTGGCCCTGGAGCGGGACGTAGCTGCCGTGGTACTCCACCTCGTTCATCGACGGGTGGAAGAACAGCGTCAGATACACGCCGGTCAGGATGATGATGAGGAAGCTGTAGAGGCAGATCTCACCCAGCATGAACGACCAGTGGTCGGGGAAGATCTTGCGCATATTGGACTTGGCCAGGGAGAAGATCCCGAGCCTGCCGTCGGCCCAGTCGGCCATGCGCTCGCCGGCCCCAGCCTTCCCGCGGGAGCGGCCCGCCGCGTCGGTGGCCGATGTTGCGGTGTTGTTCTCGTTGGTGCTCATCCGCGCTCCCAGAAGGCAGGACCGACGGGCTCTTCGAAGTCGTCGAGCGCCTCGAGGTAGCCCTCGTCGTTCACGCCGATACGCAGCTGCGGCAGCGCGTGACCGGCGGGACCGAAGATCACGCGGGCGCCGTCGGACAGGTCGAAGGTGGACTGGTGACAGGGGCACAGCACGTGGTGCGTCTGCTGCTCGTACAGCGAGATCGGGCAACCGACGTGGGTGCAGATCTTGGAGTACGCCACGATGCCCTCGTGCGACCACGCAAGCTCTTGCTTGTCCTTGATGTCCTCCGGCTGGAGCCGGACGATCATCAGCGCGGCCTTGGCGATCTCGTTCTGGAACTCGTGGCTGTCCTCCTCCAGGCCCTCGGGCTTGGCGAAGGTCAGCGAGCCGACGGCGACGTCGGACGGACGCAGCGGCTCGTTGGTGTTCATGTTGACGATGAGCTTGCCCTTGCGCCACAGGGTGTGACGCAGCTTGTCCTCGGGCAGCGGGCCGAGGTCGCGCAGCAGCACGACACCGGACAGCGGCACCAGGGTGAGGGCGCCGAGCATGGTGTTGCGGATCAGCTTGCGACGGCCGATCGCGGATTCCTTGGTGCCCTGGCGGAAGTCCTCGTGGATCTGGGCCCGCAGCTCGGGGGACGCCTCGATCGGGTGACGCTCGTCGGTCATCTCCACGTCGGACATCAGGGTGCGGGCCCAGTGGACCGCGCCCGCGCCGATGCAGAAGAGGGCGGTGCCGAGGGTCAGGCCCAGCGCGAAGTTCAGCGCGTTGATGTGACCGAGCGGGAAGACGAAGATCGCCTTGTCGTGCGGGATCGCCACATAGGAGGCGATGAACCCGACGGTGGCCAGCATCGAGATCGTGAACAGCAGGGCGACCACACGCTCGGACCGCCGCGCGGCCCGCTCGTCGATGTCCTGGATCCGGTGCTCGTGGGGCGGCAGGCCCGGGTCGGCGAACGGGTTCTTCTCGTCCGCGACGCTCAGCGTGCCGTGCTCGTCGTGACCTGCGTGCGCCTCGGCGGGCAGGTTCTCTTCGGGAATGTCTTGGCTACTCATGACTTCTTGGCCTTTGCGGTCCGAGCGGCGACCCAGACGGCGACCGCGATCAGCGAGCCGAGGCCGAAGATCCAGCCGAACAGGCCCTCACTGACCGGCCCGAGGCCGCCCAGCTCCAGACCGCCCGGGTTCTCGGTGTCGTCGCCGTTGACCGCGTCGAGGTAGGCGATGATGTCCTTCTTGTTCTGCTCCGACAGGGTGGTGTCGGGGAACGAGGGCATGTTCTGCGGGCCCGTCTGCATGGCCTCGTAGAGGTGCTTGGGGTCGACGCCCTCGAGCGACGGAGCGTACTTGCCCTTGGTGAGCGCACCGCCCTTGCCGGTGAAGTTGTGGCACTGCGCGCAGTTGGTACGGAAGAGCTCACCGCCCTCGGCGATGTCCGCGCCCTCGGGGCCGTACTGCTCCTCGGTCGGGATGGTCGGGCCGGCGCCCAGCGAGGAGATGTAGGCCGCGAGCTGGTCGATCTCGGCCTGCGAGTAGATCGTCTTCTTCCGCGGCACCTGGGCGCCCTGGGAGGTGGCGGCCGGCATACGGCCGGTGCCCACCTGGAAGTCGACGGCAGCGGCGCCGACGCCGACCAGGCTCGGACCGTCGGAGGTGCCCTGACCGCCGGTGCCGTGGCAGCTGGAGCAGCCTACGGCGTAGAGCTTCTTGCCCTCATCGATGGCGAGGGACTGGGAGGTTTCATCGGCCTGCGCCTTGTCCGCGGGCGCGAACACGGCGTACAGCCCCCCGGTGGCCGCCAGCGCGAGGAGTAGGACGACGACCGCCGCCAGCGGATGGCGTCGTCGTGCGGAGAGCTTTTTCACGGATTACCCCGGTGTCAGGATCTTCTGCGTCGATGCTTCTGGATGTGCGCTTCGGGAAACGCGAGTGATCGGTTCCTGCTACTTGATCATGTAGATCGTTGCGAAGAGGCCGATCCAGACGACATCGACGAAGTGCCAGTAGTAGGACACGACGATGGCGGCCGTCGCCTGCTCGTGAGTGAACCTGCGGGCCGCGTAGGTACGGCCGAGTACCAGCAGGAAGGCGATGAGACCGCCCGTCACGTGCAGGCCGTGGAAGCCGGTGGTCAGGTAGAAGACCGAGCCGTACGGGTCGGAGGAGAGCGAGAGCCCGTCCTTCTTCACCAGCTCGGTGTACTCGTAGACCTGACCGCCGATGAAGATCGCACCCATGATGAAGGTGACGATGAACCACATCCGGAGCTTCTTGACGTCACCGCGCTCGGCGGCGAACACGCCGAGCTGGCAGGTGAGGGAGGAGAGCACCAGGATGGTGGTGTTCGTCGCCGAGAACGGGAAGTTCAAGGCCTCGGCCTGCTCACTCCAGAACTCGGGGCCGGTCACCGACCGCAGGGTGAAGTACATCGCGAAGAGGGCCGCGAAGAACATCAGCTCGGAACTCAGCCAGATGATGGTTCCGACGCTGGTGAGGTTCGGCCGATTGACCGACGGGTGCGCGTGCCCGGTTTCTACTGTCGTTGCTGTCGCCACGACCGACATTATGTCGGTCGCTTATCCCGCCCTCACTCCGGGGGGTGCCGTTCGGAGTGTTGCTGACCGCCGAACCAGTGTTGACGTGGTGTTCAGGGGAGTAACATCCGCCCCAAACGGCCCCGTCCGTACGACGCTGACGTCCCGGAGGAACCATGCAGCCGACCGCCACCGTGCTGGTCTACAGCGACGACTCCAACACCCGTGAGCAGGTTCGGCTGGCGACCGGGCGCAGGCCCGCCCCGGACGTCCCAGCGGTGCAGTTCCTGGAGTGCGCGACGCCGGCCGCGGTGCTCAAGGAGCTGGACCGCGGCGGTATCGATGTGTGTGTGCTCGACGGCGAGGCCGTGCCCATGGGGGGCATGGGGATGTGCCGGCAGATCAAGGACGAGATCTTCGAGTGCCCGCCGGTGCTGCTGCTGATCGGGCGGCCGCAGGATGCGTGGCTGGCCACGTGGAGCCGGGCCGACGCGGCGGTGACGCTGCCGGTGGAGCCGGTGGAGTTCGCGGCGGCGTTGGCATCTCTGCTGCGTTCCAAGCGGTTGTTGAGCGCCTGAGACGCCTGAGCGTCTTCCGGGGCGCCCTTGGCCCTTCCGGGGCCCGTGAGTGCCTTCGGAGCGCCTGAGTGCCTTCAGGGCTCCTGAGTGCCTCGGGGCGCCTGAGTGCCGTGCGGCTCCGCCGCGGGAGCGCGTGCACTCGCGGTCGAACGCCGCCCTGAAGGGGCGCGGGGAACTGCGCGACAAGCCACGGACGGCCGGCGGTCGCGCACAACCCGCGCCCCGAAGGCACTCAGGCGCCCCGAACATCCAGCACAGCCCCGCGCCCCTCAAGGGCGGCGTTCGGCCCCGGGTCCAGCGTGGCTCCGGGCCGCTCGCGGGGCTTCCTAGACGGCTGCCGGGCGTAGGCGGGCCGTGAGTTCCGGGTTCGGGGTCTCCGGGGTGCCGCCTACGATGGCGCTGCCTTTGCGCCATTTCTGCCAGCTGAGATTCCAGTCGCCGAAGCCGTTGCCGAAGGTCTCCATCGTGTTGCCCTCGGAGTTGACGACCTGGACGAGGTCCCCTTCACGGACGTTGTCGAAGAACCACTCGGCGTTGCCGGTGCTCATGCCGGTGCAGCCGTGGCTGACGTTGGCGTAGCCCTGGGAGCCGACCGACCAGGGGGCGGCGTGGACGTACTCGCCGCTCCAGGTGACGCGGGTCGCGTAGTAGACGGGCAGGTCGTAGGACTCGGCGGATCCCTCGGCGATGCCGATGCTGGTCCCGCGCATGCGTACGTAGTACTCCTTGCCCAGCACGACCTTGACTCCGTTGCGGGTGTCGAAGCCCGGTTTGCCGGTGGTGACCGGGATCGACTTGATCTCCTTGCCGTTGCGGTAGACGGTCATCCGGTGGCTGGAAGCGTCTGTCACGGCGATCACACTGTCGCCGGTGGTGATCTTCAGGGGCTTGGCCCGGCCGCCCCGGAGGCGGTCGCTGATCCTGACGCCGTCGAGTTCGCTGCGGACCCGAATGGTGGCCTTGGCGGGCCAGTAGTCCTTGGGCCGGTAGTGGAGCTCCGTGTCGCTCACCCAGTGCCAGACGCCGCCCGCGCGGGGGACGGACTCGACCCGCAGGGCGCGTTCCACGATGGCGCGCTGGGCGCGGTCCTTGACCGGCTTGGACAGTTCGGCGGTGATGGGCTGGCCGACTCCGTAGGTCCCCGTCCTGGGGCCGAAGGTGACGTCCAGGCGCTTCTTGGTGAGGGGTTTGCCGGTGTCGAAGGTAACGATTCTGCGGCCGGGGGCGCCGTCCTCGTCCTCGGTGCTCACACGGACCGTGTAGCGGGCGTCAGCGGCCAGCGGTGAGGTGCTGTGCCACCTCGTGCCGTCGGCGGAGAGTTCGCCCGCCACATGGCGCCCTGCGGCGTCCTGGGCGGTGACGTCGGTGATCCGGCCGTCGGAGTCCTCTGCGGTGATCTCCAGAGGCTTGTCCGGGTCGGCCTTCTTGTCCTCGTCGTCGGGCGTGTTGAAGGAGATCTGGTCCGCGGCGTCGTACGGCGCCGCCGACAGCGGGTTGCCGTCGCCGCCGCAGGCCGCGAGGGCGGAGCCCAGGGTCATCGCCAGCACGATGCAGCCGGCGACGGCACGGGTGCGCGGGGAGGTGTTCATGACTTCACGCTAGGAAGCTTCGTCAACGACGGCGCGCCGGGTGACTCGTAAGAGGGACGCACATTCGGCGAAACGGCGGAACCCGGACCCTCCTGACGGAGTGTCCGGGTTCCGGTGCGCTCAGCGCGTGTTACTGGGTGCGGTTCTCACCGCGGTAGTACTCGAAGACCCAGCCCCAGAGGCCGATCAGGATGATCGGCGCGGAGAAGTACAGCAGCCACCAGCCCACGGCGACGCCGAGGAAGGCCATCGCGCCACCGAAGGCCAGCGCGAGCGGCTGCCAGCTGTGCGGGCTGAAGAAGCCCAGCTCACCGGCGTCGTCCGCGACGTCGGCCTCCTTGTTGTCCTGGGCGCCGGTGTCGACACGCCGGGCGGTGAAGCCCAGGTAGAAGCCGACCATGACACACAGGGCGAAGGCGAGGAACAGCGCGGTGGTACCGGCCGGCTCCTTCGACCAGACGCCGTAGAACACGGCCATGGCGAGGACGAAGACGCCCAGCCACATGAACATCTTGCCCTGGATCTTCACTTGCCGGCCTCCTTGCCGCCCGCCAGCGCGGCGGCTTCCTGGCCACCGTGGCCCAGCTGCTCCAGCGCGGCGATCTCAGGGTGGTGCAGGTCGAACGCCGGGGATTCGCTGCGGATCCGCGGCAGGGTGAGGAAGTTGTGCCGCGGCGGCGGGCAGGACGTGGCCCACTCCAGGGAGCGGCCGTAGCCCCACGGGTCGTCGACCTCGATCTTCTTGCCGTACTTGGCCGTCTTCCAGACGTTGTAGAAGAACGGGAGGACCGACGCGCCGAGCACGAAGGAGCTGATCGTCGAGATCGTGTTCAGGGCGGTGAAGCCGTCGGCCGCCAGGTAGTCGGCGTAACGACGCGGCATGCCCTCGGCGCCCAGCCAGTGCTGGACCAGGAAGGTGCCGTGGAAGCCGACGAACAGCGTCCAGAAGGTCATCTTGCCCAGCCGCTCGTCGAGCATCTTGCCGGTGAACTTCGGCCACCAGAAGTGGAAGCCGGAGAACATCGCGAAGACGACGGTGCCGAACACGACGTAGTGGAAGTGCGCCACCACGAAGTACGAGTCCGAGATGTGGAAGTCCATCGGCGGCGAGGCCAGGATGACACCGGTCAGACCACCGAAGGTGAAGGTGATCAGGAAGCCGGTCGCCCAGAGCATCGGCGTCTCGAAGGACAGCGAGCCCTTCCACATCGTTCCGATCCAGTTGAAGAACTTCACGCCGGTCGGGACGGCGATGAGGAACGTCATGAAGGAGAAGAACGGAAGGAGCACGCCACCGGTGACGTACATGTGGTGCGCCCACACGGTCACGGACAGACCCGCGATGGCGATGGTCGCCGCGATCAGACCCTGGTAGCCGAACATCGGCTTGCGGGAGAAGACCGGGATGACCTCACTGATGATGCCGAAGAACGGCAGGGCGATGATGTACACCTCTGGATGGCCGAAGAACCAGAAGAGGTGTTGCCAGAGCAGCGCGCCGCCGTTGGCCGCGTCGAAGACGTGGGCGCCGAACTTGCGGTCCGCCTCCAGGGCGAACAGCGCCGCGGCCAGGACCGGGAAGGCCAGCAGGACCAGGACACCGGTCAGCAGGACGTTCCAGACGAAGATCGGCATGCGGAACATCGTCATGCCGGGAGCACGCATGCAGATGATCGTGGTGATGAAGTTGACCGAGCCGAGGATGGTGCCGAAGCCGGAGAAGGCCAGACCCATGATCCACATGTCGGCGCCGAGACCCGGCGAGCGGACCGCGTCGGACAGCGGGGAGTAGGCGAACCAGCCGAAGTCCGCGGCACCGTCCGGCGTGAGGAAGCCGGCCACGGCGACCAGCGAGCCGAACAGGTAGAGCCAGTAGGCGAACATGTTCAGTCGCGGGAAGGCGACGTCGGGGGCACCGATCTGGAGCGGCATGATCCAGTTCGCGAAGCCGGCGAACAGCGGCGTCGCGAACATCAGCAGCATGATCGTGCCGTGCATCGTGAACGCCTGGTTGAACTGCTCGTTCGACATCATCTGCAGACCCGGGCGGGCCAGCTCCGCACGCATGAGCAGCGCCATGACGCCGCCGATGCAGAAGAACGCGAACGACGTGACCAGGTAGAGCGTTCCGATGGTCTTGTGGTCGGTGGTCGTCAGCCACTTCACCACGACGTTGCCGGGCTGCTTGCGCCGGACCGGCAGCTCGTCCTCGTAGTACGAGTCTTCGGCTGCCCCGGCACCCTGAGGTTCGTTGAGGATGCTCACAGGTTGTTCGTCTCCCGGTTCTTCTCATGGGCGGTCTGCTCGATGCCCGCGGGAACGTAACCGGTCTGCCCCTTCTTGGCGAGGTCCTTCAGGTACTGCTCGTAACGCTCCGGCGAGACGACCTTCACGTTGAACAGCATCCGGGAGTGGTCGACGCCGCACAGTTCGGCGCACTTGCCCATGAAGGTGCCCGGCGAGTTGGGGGTCACCTGGAAGGCGTTGGTGTGGCCCGGGATGACGTCCTGCTTCATCAGGAACGGCACCACCCAGAAGGAGTGGATGACGTCGCGCGAGGTCAGGACGAAGCGGACCGTCTTGCCCTCGGGCAGGACCAGGGTCGGACCCGGGTTACCGGTCTGCGGGTTGCGCTCACCGGGCGTGCCACAGGCGTAGACACCGCCGGCGTTCGCCGGGAACGCCTTCTTGTAGCGGTCCGGGATCGCGTCCAGTTCCTTGGAGGTCTTGGCGTCGCCCTTGGAACCTTCGACGTTCTCGATGTAGTTGAAGCACCAGCTCCACTGGAAGCCGACGACGTTGACCGTGACGTCCGGCTTCTTGGACAGGTCGAGGAGCTTCGTCTCGTCACGGGCCGTGAAGTAGAAGAGGACCGAGACGATGATGATCGGGACCACCGTGTACAGGGCCTCGATCGGCACGTTGTAACGGGTCTGCGGAGGTACCTCGATCTTGGTGCGGCTGCGCCGGTGGAAGATGGCACTCCACAGGATCAGGCCCCACACCAGCACGCCGACGGCGAGCGCGGCGGCCCAGGAACCCTGCCACAGGGAGAGGATCCGCGGAGCCTCTTCTGTGGTGGGGGTGGGCATGCCAAGGCGGGGGAAGTCCTGCCATGTGCAACCGGTGGCGGTCGCCAGGACCAGGCCCGCGGTCAATGCCTGCAGCAGCTTCCGCCGCATCGGGCGCCGCGGCGAGCGGTCGGAGCCGTTGGGACTCACGTAGCGCCTTCCCGAGAGTCTCGCCCGCGCGATCGGCTGCGGCCTGCCCTGCTCGGTGGTCGGTCGCCGCCCTGCGTCGGGCAGGGGTTTGGATGTTTATGCGGACCAAACCCTAGCCGACGCCTTCCGGGGGTTCGCGGGGAGGGGTGCCTAGCGACGGGGGTGGTTCGCTGGTTTGGCGGGTGCGGGTCTCGTCGGGGCTTGTCGGGCCCCGTGGCGGAGCCTCCAGGGGCGCGGTCCGGCGCCCCTTTTGGGACGTTGACCTGCCGACGTTCTAGCTTTGTCGTGTGTCCTACTTCGATGCTGCTTCCAGTGCGCCGCTCCATCCCGTTGCCCGTCAGGCCCTGTTGGCCTCTTTGGATGAAGGGTGGGCCGATCCCGCGCGGTTGTACCGGGAGGGACGGCGGGCCCGGATGCTGCTGGACGCCGCTCGTGAGGCCACCGCGGACGCGGTGGGCTGCCGGGCGGACGAGGTCGTGTTCACCGCGTCCGGCACGCGGGCCGTACACGCGGGCGTCGCGGGGGCATTGGCCGGGCGACGGCGCGTCGGGCGCCACCTGATCGTGTCATCGGTCGAACACTCCTCGGTACTCCATTCGGCGGAGCTGCACGAGGCGTCGGGCGGGACGGTGACCCGGGTTCCGGTGGGGCGCGAGGGCCGGGTCTCCCCGTCCGCGTACGCCGATGCCCTCCGGGACGACACCGCGCTGGCGTGTCTCCAGTCGGCCAATCACGAGGTGGGCACCGTGCAGCCGGTGGCCGGGGCGGCCGAGGTGTGCCGGGCGGCGAGGGTGCCGCTGCTGGTGGACGCGGCGCAGTCGCTGGGGTGGGGGCCCGTCGAGGGCGACTGGTCCCTGTTGACGGCCAGCGCCCACAAATGGGGTGGTCCGTCCGGGGTCGGGCTGCTGGTGGTGCGCAAGGGGGTGCGGTTCGCCGCTCAGGGACCGGTCGACGAGCGGGAGTCGGGGCGGGCCGCCGGGTTCGAGAACATCCCCGCGATCGTCGCGGCCGTCGCCTCCCTGCGGGCCGTGCGCGCGGAGGCCGGCCAGGAGGCCCGGCGACTGCGCGAACTGACGCACCGCATCCGCACGCGGGTGCCCGAGCTGGTGGCGGACGTGGAGGTCGTCGGCGACCCCGAGCACCGCCTGCCCGGCATCGTCACGTTCTCCTGCCTCTACGTCGACGGGGAAGCCCTGCTCACCGAGCTGGACCGCACCGGTTTCTCCGTCTCGTCCGGATCGTCCTGCACGAGCAGCACCCTGACGCCGAGCCATGTGCTGAAGGCGATGGGAGTGCTCAGCGAGGGGAACGTACGGGTCTCGCTGCCCGCGGGGACGCCGTCGCAGGACGTGGACCGGTTCCTGGACGTCCTGCCGGGAGTCGTGACCGCCGTACGGGAGAAGCTCGGGGCCCCGGCGGCCGAGCCCGTGGTCCGCTCGGCGGAGGCGGACGAGCTGGTCGTCGACTCCCTCGGCAAGCGCTGCCCGATCCCGGTCATCGAGCTCGCCAAGGTCATCGCAACCGTGCCGGTCGGCGGCACGGTCCGCGTCCTGTCCGACGACGAGGCGGCCCGCCTGGACATCCCGGCGTGGTGCGAGATGCGCGGACAGGAGTACCTGGGCGAGGAACCGGCGGAGAGGGGGACGGCCTACCTGGTACGGAGAGTCGGCTGACGGCTGGGGGTAAGGGTCCGCCTGCGACACGGGCCCGCCCGCCGCACCGCGAGGCGCAAACTGGAACTCCAGCGACCCACACATTCCCGGAGGCGGCCCGGGGAACTGCGCACTTCTTTAGGGGCGCGGGGAACTGCGCACACTCGGAGCACGAGAAGCCGCACCCTCTCCGGAGGGGGGCGCGGGCAACTGCACGCTTTCAGGGGCGCGGGGAACTGCGCGACCGGCCACGGACGACCGGCAGCCACGAAACCCACGGTCGGCAGATTCGTCGGGCTGGGCGAGCGCGGGGCCGGGCCGACGGGCGGCGACGACGACCCCGCGCAGAGGCGTCAGCCCAGGTGGCCGCGGACCTCGTCGGCGGCGTCATGGCCGTACGCCTTGGTGAAGCGGTCCATGAAGTGGGCCCGGCGCAGCTGGTACTCCTGCGTGCCCACGGTCTCGATGACCAGGGTGGCCAGCATGCAGCCCACCTGGGCGGCGCGCTCCAGGGAGACGCCCCACGCGAGGCCGGAGAGGAACCCGGCACGGAACGCGTCGCCGACGCCCGTGGGGTCGGCCTTGCGCTCCTCCTCGGGGCAGCCGACCTCGATCGGGTCCTCGCCCACCCGCTCCACACGGACACCGCGCGAGCCGAGGGTCGTCACCCGGACGCCGACCTTGCCGAGGATCTCCTCCCCGGTCCAGCCGGTCTTGGACTCGATGAGGCCCTTCTCGTACTCGTTGGAGAAGAGGTACGTCGCGCCGTCCAGGAGGATGCGGATCTCGTCGCCGTTCATCCGGGCGATCTGCTGGGAGAAGTCGGCGGCGAAGGGGATCCGACGCGACCGGCACTCCTCCGTGTGGCGCAGCATGCCCTCGGGGTCGTCGGCGCCGATGAGGACTAGGTCGAGACCCCCGACGCGGTCCGCGACGGTCTTCAGCTCGATCAGCCGGGCCTCGCTCATGGCGCCGGTGTAGAAGGAGCCGATCTGGTTGTGGTCGGAGTCGGTGGTGCACACGAAGCGGGCGGTGTGCAGGGTCTCCGAGATCCGCACCGAGTCGGTGTCCACGCCGTGGCGGTCCAGCCAGGCCCGGTACTCGTCGAAGTCGAAGCCGGCCGCGCCGACCAGGATCGGCTTGGTGCCGAGCTGGCCCATGCCGAAGGCGATGTTCGCGCCGACGCCGCCTCGCCGTACGTCGAGGTTGTCGACCAGGAAGGACAGCGAGACCGTGTGCAGTTGGTCCGCGACGAGCTGGTCGGCGAAGCGACCAGGGAAGGTCATGAGGTGGTCGGTGGCGATGGAGCCGGTGACTGCGATGCGCACGGCGAGGGTCTCCTGGGTGGAGGGTCAATGACAATCCACGCTACCCGCTGGGTGGCGCGGTCTTGAAGGCGCCAAAACTACCCGATAGTAGATCTTTCTTCGTGAGTACGGACGTGCTTACGGTGCGTTCATGACGAACCTCAAGGCTCCCGCCGCCCCCGCACCCGCCGACCTCGAGGGCGACCTGGCTTCGCTGCGCGGCGACTGCGCCCGGATGGCCCGGCACTGGGCCGCCCCCGACCGGGGCACGTCCCGTCCGGTCTCCCCGTCCAGCATCCACGGCGTGACCGTGCCGTCGAAGTCCGCGCGCCTGCTGGACGCGATGTCGGACTACGGGGACTGACCGGCTCCTCACCCCTGCGGCGCAACCGGCTCACTCGGGAGGCTGAACCCTCGCGCCCGAGGGAACCGCACGCTCGCCCGCTACGTCTCATCGCCGTCCCCCCTCGCGGGGATGTGGGATACGACCCTCCAGCAGCAGGAGCGATGCGGTGAACACCGAGCGACCCGACAACCCCGACCGCGACGACGCCGTCACGGGTGAGGCCGGCGCCGCCGACAGCCCCGGCACGAGCGATCCTGCCGGGGCTGCGGAGCGCCCCGTTGATTCGGCCGGGCCGGCCGACACGGCCGAGGCCGACGCGAGCACCGCCGACACGGCCGAGTCCGAGGCACAGGCCGAGGCGGGCACCGACGCGCCTGGCGCCTCGGACGCCGCCGAAGCGCCGGAGGACGCCGCTCCCGCGGCGAGCGACGAGCCGGCCGCGGACCCTCGGCCCATCGTGGACCCCCGGCCCACCGCGGCCGACGAACCGGCCACCAGCCCCCGGGCCGCGACCGCCGAATCCGCCGCGCCCGCCAAGTCCGCCGACGGCTCCGACGACTCCGACGACTCCGACGACTCCGACGACTCCGACGACTCCGACGACTCCGACGAGCGGACCGTGCGTCTCGGCGCGGGTGGAAGGTCCGTCCCGCTGTCCGGCGAGGAGCGGCCGATCGGCGGGCGGCGGCGGTCGCCACTGGTCGCCGCCTCCGTCGCCGCCGCCGTGCTGCTGGTGGCGGGCGGCGGGGCCTATCTCGCCGCGTCCGCGGCCGACCGTTCGGGTGGCGACACCGCCTCGGGCGCGCCCGGCGGCGACGGCACTCCCCCGCCGCTCCCCGTCGACGGCTACTCCGAGGGCGGCGCCGAGGGCATCGCGCCGGGCGAGCCGAACCCGTACGGAGCCGTCTACCAGGCATCGGGCAAGCTGCCCGACGGCCCCGACTCGGCGGCCGTGTTCCGGGCGCGGGGCCAGGTCGACAAGGCCGAGGTGGCCCGGCTCGCGGCGGCGCTCGGGGTGGAGGGGACGCCGGTGCTCCAGGGCCAGTCCTGGCGGATCGGCGCGAAGGACGGCTTCGGCCCGACCCTCCAGGTGAACCTCCGGGCGCCGGGCACCTGGACGTTCCACCGCTACGCGCCCGGCACGGACAGCTGCAAGAGCACCACCGAGTGCCCGCAGCGCGGCCCCATGGCCCCGGCCGGCGACCCGGTGAGCGAGGAGGCCGCGAAGAAGGCGGCCGCGCCGGTGCTGAAGGCGGTCGGCCAGGACGACGCCAAGATCGACGCGAGCCAGATCATGGGCGCGCAGCGCGTGGTGAACGCGGACCCGGTGATCGGCGGGCTGCCGACGTACGGCTGGATGACCGGGCTGACCATCGGCGTGGACGGCGAGATCGTCGGCGGCAGCGGACAGCTCAAGGCGCCGGTGAAGAGCGACACGTATCCGGTGCTGGGCGCCCGCGAGACGCTGGAGCAGATGAACGCGGGCCATGCCGGGCAGCGTTCGGGCATCGGCGAGTGCGCGAGCCCGGTGCCGCTGGACGACGGGAGGGAGCCGTCGGCTCCGTGCGAGCCGGAGCCGGCGCCGCCGCAGGAGATCGAGGTGCGGGGCGCGGTGTTCGGGCTCGCGACGCACTATGTGGACGCTCGGCAGACGCTGGTGCCGTCGTGGCTGTTCGAGGTGCGGGCGCCGGGCGCGCAGGACACGTTCACGGTGACGCATCCGGCGGTCGAGCCCCGCTTCCTGGTCGCCCCGACGCCGGTCCCCTCGGACGTACCGCCCGGTGAGCCGACCGAGCCGCCGAGCCCGCGGCCGACCGGCCCGGACGAGCCGACCTCCGCACCGGCTCCGCGGGACGTGCAGGTGGAGGCGTACGCGGCCGAGGGCCGGGAGCTGACCGTGCGCTTCACCGGCGGGGTGTGCGCGGACTACGAGGTGAAGGCGGCCGAGAAGGCGGACCGGGTGGCGGTGACGGTGATCGAGAAGCCGTGGCCGGACAAGGTGTGCATCATGATCGCCAAGGAGTTCCACCGGACCGTGCAGCTGGACGAGCCGATCGGTGACCGCCGGGTGGTCGACTCGAACGGCCACGGGGTCCCGCTGGACAAGCCGGGTGCCCGGCTGCCGAAGACGTCCATGGCCCACTGACCGGCACGACGACGGCGGCGCTCCCGGTATTCGGGGGCGCCGCCGTCGTGTTGCCTCAGGGGGCTCGCCTCAGCGGGCTCGCCGCAGGGGGCCGCGGGTCAGCTGAAGGAGTCGCCGCAGGCGCAGGAGCCGGTCGCGTTCGGGTTGTCGATCGTGAAGCCCTGCTTCTCGATCGTGTCCACGAAGTCGACCGTGGCGCCGCCCAGGTACGGGGCGCTCATGCGGTCCGTGACGACCTTCACACCGCCGAAGTCCTTCACGACGTCGCCGTCGAGCGAGCGCTCGTCGAAGAAGAGCTGGTAGCGCAGGCCGGAGCAGCCGCCGGGCTGGACGGCGACGCGCAGGGCGAGGTCGTCACGGCCTTCCTGGTCGAGCAGGGTCTTGACCTTGGACGCGGCGGCGTCGGTCAGGATGATGCCGTCGGTGACGGTGCTGGTCTCGTCCGATACGGACATCTACATCTCTCCCGGGTTGTACGGAGACTGCTTGCCGACGGTTGCAACCGGCGGGGCCTCGGATTCATTCCGGGCCGGTCCCTGAAGTTCATGCCGGGCCGGTCCTTCTTTCATGCTCGCACACGGGCCGGGAAGCGGAAAACGTCCCGTCCGGACCACCTGGGGTGACATCAGGACGTCTGCGGGATTCATGTCACATCGACACTATGGCCATCGTCAAACTGACGTGAAGCAGTTATGATAGATAACGTCATTTCGACGAAAAGGTCGAAGAGTTCGTCCCGTATGACCCGCCGGTCCGGCTTCCCGGACCGGCGAGCCGCAGAACAGAAAGGGTGCGTGTCGTGACCACCGCCCAGACCCAGGAGCTCGACGTACAGCCGACGCCCCTCGCCCTGCTCCTGCTCGGCCGGGAGGCCGACCCGCGCAGCGAGCGTGGCGTCGAGTGTCCCGGTGACCTCCCCTCACCGTCCGACCCGGACCTGGTCGAGCGGGCCCGCGCGGCCAAGGAGAAGCTCGGCGACAAGGTGTTCGTGCTCGGCCACCACTATCAGCGCGACGAGGTCATCCAGTTCGCGGACGTCACGGGCGACTCCTTCAAGCTGGCCCGGGACGCGGCGGCCCGCCCGGAGGCCGAGTACATCGTCTTCTGCGGTGTGCACTTCATGGCCGAGTCGGCGGACATCCTGACCTCCGACGACCAGAAGGTCGTGCTGCCGGACCTGGCAGCCGGCTGCTCCATGGCCGACATGGCGACGGCGGAACAGGTCGCCGAGTGCTGGGACGTGCTGACCGAGGCCGGCATAGCCGAGCAGGTCGTGCCGGTGTCGTACATGAACTCCTCGGCCGACATCAAGGCGTTTACCGGCAAGCACGGTGGCCTCATCTGCACGTCGTCCAACGCCCAGCGCGCCCTCGACTGGGCCTTCCGGCAGGGCGAGAAGGTCCTCTTCCTGCCCGACCAGCACCTCGGCCGCAACACCGCCGTGCGGGACATGGGCATGTCCCTGGACGACTGCGTGATCTACAACCCGCACAAGCCGAACGGCGGCCTGACCGCCGAGGAGCTGCGCGCGGCGAAGATGATCCTGTGGCGCGGCCACTGCTCGGTGCACGGCCGCTTCAGCCTGGACTCGGTGAACGACGTCCGTGAGCGCATCCCGGGCGTCAACGTCCTGGTGCACCCCGAGTGCCGGCACGAGGTCGTGGCCGCGGCGGACTACGTCGGCTCGACCGAGTACATCATCAAGGCCCTGGAGGCGGCCCCGGCCGGCTCCAAGTGGGCCATCGGCACCGAGCTGAACCTGGTCCGCCGCCTGGCGAACCGTTTCGCTCCCGAGGGCAAGGAGATCGTCTTCCTCGACAGGACGGTCTGCTTCTGCTCCACGATGAACCGCATCGACCTGCCCCACCTGGTCTGGACCCTGGAGTCGCTGGCCGAGGGCAACCTCGTCAACCGCATCGAGGTCGACAAGGAGACCGAGGCGTTCGCCAAGCTCGCCCTGGAGCGGATGCTGGCCCTGCCGTAACCCGGCTCACCCGCGTTCACCCCGAGGCGGAGGTCCGCCCGGGGTGCGCGGGGTCGATCATCTGGCCGGTCTCGGTCAGGGCCTGCCGGCTCTGTGCCGCCCGGGATCCTGCCGGAAGCGGGCCCGGGAGACCGCGGCCTCCGGCGTACTGGGCGTGCACCGGCTTGACGGCCACGTCCCGCCCCGAGCGCGATCTGGCCCGGTGGACGATCCCCATGCCCCCGGCGCCGAGCCGGTCGACGAGTCTGTTGCCGCCGACCGGCCTCGGGTCGTCCCTGTGCAGCGGCACGCCCCGATCCCCTTCCCCCGGTACAGCGATCGAGGCCACAGAACACGAAGCGCGCACACGGCGGCGGCCGGGCCCGGACCGGCGGGTCCAGGTCCCGGCCGCCGTCGGATCAGCGGATCGGGGCGGTCACACCCCGGCGAGCTCCGGCTCCTCCGACTCCACCGGGCGGACGGGCACGCCGGCCTTCTTCTGCCGCTTGGCCTCCCGCTTCTGCGCGCGCCGCTCCTTGCGGAGCTCCAGCATCGCGTAGAGCGTCGGGACCAGCAGCAGGGTCAGCAGGGTCGAGGTGATCAGGCCGCCGATCACGACCACCGCCAGCGGCTGGGCGATGAAGCCGCCCTCGCCGGTGACGCCCAGGGCCATCGGGAGCAGCGCGAAGATGGTCGCCAGGGCGGTCATCAGGATCGGCCGCAGCCGGTGCCGGCCGCCCTCGACCACGGCTTCGACCACTCCGTGGCCCTGTCGCCGGTACTGGTTGATCAGGTCGATCAGCACGATCGCGTTGGTGACCACGATGCCGATCAGCATCAGCATGCCGATCATCGCGGGGACGCCCATCGGCGTGCCGGTGGCCACCAGCAGACCGATCGCGCCGGTCGCGGCGAACGGGATGGAGACCAGCAGGATCAGCGGCTGGGCCAGCGAGCGGAAGGTCGCCACCAGCAGCATGAAGACGATCGCGATCGCCGCGAGCATCGCCAGGCCCAGGTTGGCGAACGCCTCGTCCTGGTCCTGGGAGACGCCGCCGATGTCGGCGGTGGCACCGGCGGGCAGCTTCAGCGCGTCGATCCTGGTCTGGAGCTCCGCGCCCACCGCGCCGGTGTTGTCGCCGGTCGGCCGGGCGGTGATGGTGGCGGCCCGCTGACCGTCGATCCGGGTCATGGAGACCGGCCCGTCGACCAGCCGCACGGTCGCGATGTCACCCAGCTTCACCCGGCCCAGCGGCAGCGCGCGCAGCTCGGCGAGGGTTCCCGCGGGGTTCGCGGAGCGGATGACGACATCGCGCTCGGTGTCGTCCAGCGTGGCCTTGGCGGCCGGGGTGCCGCGCACCGCCTGGGCGACGGCGAGGCCGAGCGTCTGGTCGCTGAACCCGGCCGCGGCCGCCTTGTCGTTGGCCTTGACGGAGATGCGCGGGACGCTCTGCGCCAGGTCGCTGGTGACGTCGGTGACGTCGTCGAGCTTCGCGACGGTGGCGCGGACCTGCTCGGCGGCCCGGCGCAGCGCCTCGCCGTCGGCGGCCTTCACGACCACGCTGAGGTCCTGGCTGCCGAAGCCGTCACCGGCCGCGACGGTGGTCGTGCCGACGCCGGAGAGCTTCTTCAGCCCGGCCTCGATGCGGTCCACGACCTCGTAGGAGGAGGCCGACTCCTCCAGCATCACGTTGTACTGGGCCTGGTTGGTGTCCGTGCCGCCGCCGAACGCCGCGAGGAATCCGGACGAACCGACCGTGACCTGGTAGTCCTTGACGCCCTCGGTGTCGGCGAGCAGCAGCTCGACCTTCCGCGCCTGGACGTCGGTCGCGGCGAGGCTGGCGCCGGGCGCCAGCTCCTGGCGGACGGTGAGGACCTCCTGCTCGCCCTGGTCGAAGAAGTTGGTCTTCAGCAGGGGGGCCATGCCGAAGGTGCCGATCAGGATCACGACCGCGAGGGCCACGCTGGTCAGCCGGCGACGCGTGGCGAAGCGCAGGACGGGGACGTAGAGCCGCTGGAGCCGGCTGTTCGCCTCCTTCTCCTCGGCCTTGCGGCGCGCCTCCTCGGCGTCCTCGGGCGTGCCCTTGGGGGCGCGCAGGAACCAGTACGACAGCACCGGTACGACCGTCAGCGACACGAGCAGGGAGGCCAGCAGCGCCGCCGTCACGGTCAGGCTGAACGGGCCGAACAGCTCGCCGACCATGCCGCCGACCAGGCCGATGGGCAGGAAGACGGCGACGGTGGTCAGGGTGGAGGAGGTGACGGCGCCGGAGACCTCGCGGACGGCGGTGAGGATCGCGGACCGGCGCTCCTCGCCGTATCCGAGATGGCGCTTGATGTTCTCCAGGACCACGATCGAGTCGTCGACGACGCGGCCGATCGCGATGGTCAGGGCGCCCAGGGTGAGCATGTTCAGGGACAGGTCGCGCGTCCACAGCACGATCAGCGCGAGCACCACGGACAGCGGGATGGACACGGCCGTCACCAGCGTGGAGCGGACCGAGGCCAGGAACACCAGGATGATCAGGACCGCGAAGAGCAGTCCGAGGCCGCCCTCGGTGGTCAGGCCGTCGATGGCCTTGGACACGGCCGGGCCCTGGTCGCTGACGACGGTGACGGTCGCACCGGAGCCGAGGTCCGCGCGCATCCCGGGCAGCTCGTCCTCGACCGCCTCGGAGATCGCCACCGCGCTGCCGTCGTGGTCCATCGTGACCATCACGGCGAGGCTGGGACGGCCGTTCGTCCGGGTGATCGAATCGGCGGGGGCCTGCTCCTGCCGCACCGTTGCCACGGAACCGAGGCGCACCGGCCGCTTGCCGCCCTCGCCGGTGACCATCAGGTCCTCGACCTGCGCCAGCGAGGTGAAGCCGCCGCCGACCTGGACGGTGCGGTTGGCACCGTCCTCGTCGAAGGAACCGGCCGGGACGGTGGCGCCGCCCGCCTGCAGTGCCTGGGCGAGGGACTGAGTGGTGAGACCGGCGCGGGCCAGCCCGCGCTCGTCGGGCGTGACGGTGACCTGGAGGTCGCGCACACCGTCGACGGTGACCTGGCCGACGCCGTCGATGTCCTTCAGCCGCGGGACGACCGTCCGGTCGAGCTGGTCCGCGAGGGCCTGCTGGTCCTTGCCGGAGGTGACGGCGAGCACCACGGTCGGCATGTCGTCGGTGGACCCGGCGACGACCTGCGGGTCGACGGAGTCGGGCAGCTGGACCCGGGCGCGGTTGACGGCCTGCTGGACGTCCGCGACGAGCTGCTCGGTGTCGATGCCGTAGTCGAAGGACGCCATGATCACGGCGTTGCCCTCGCTCGCCGTGGAGGTGACGCCGGTGATGCCGTCGACGGCTTCGAGGTTGTTCTCGATCGGTTCGACGACCTGCTTCTCGACCACGTCGGGAGAGGCACCCTGGTACGGCGCGAGGACCGACACCATGGGCAGTTCGATGGTCGGCAGCAACTGCTGCTTGAGCTGGGGTATCGCGATCGCCCCGAAGGCGAGCGCGATGATCGACATCAGGCCGATCAGGGCCCGTTGCGCGAGGCTGAACCTGGACAGCCAGGACATGGGTCAGGGTCTCTCTTCAGTGGCCGGAGCGGAGGGGGAAGCGCAGAGGAGCGCCCACCCAACACCCTGTGCCATCCACTGACCCCGGCCCGTACCCCGCAGGTCCCGTTCCTTATGCCACGCATACTGCGGGTGGAGTACGGGCCCGTGGGGGTCAGTCCACCCTCGGACGTACCAGCCCCGATTCGTACGCGATGACCACCAGCTGCGCCCGGTCGCGGGCGCCCAGCTTGGCCATGGCCCGGTTGACGTGCGTCTTCACGGTCAGCGGGCTGACGGTGAGCCGCTCGGCGATCTCGTCGTTGGAGTGCCCGCCGGCGACCAGCACCAGCACCTCGCGCTCCCGCACGGTCAGGGCGTCCAGCCGCTCGGCGTCCGCGGGGTCGCGGTCGTCGGCGCCCCCCTGGGCGAGGAACCGCGCGATCAGCCCCTTGGTGGCCGTCGGGGACAGCAGGGCCTCGCCGCCCGCCGCGACCCGGATCGCGTTGAGCAGTTCCTCCGGCTCGGAGCCCTTGCCGAGGAACCCGGAGGCCCCGGCCCGCAGCGACTGCACGACGTAGTCGTCGACCTCGAAGGTGGTGAGGATGACGACCCTGACGTCGGCCAGCGTGGGGTCCTCGCTGATCATGCGGGTGGCGGCGAGGCCGTCGGTGCCCGGCATCCGGATGTCCATCAGCACGACGTCGGTCGGCCGCTCCTTGGCCAGCCGCACCGCCTCGGCGCCGTCGGAGGCCTCCCCCACGACCTCCATGTCGGGCTCGGAGTCGACCAGCACCCGGAACGCGCTGCGCAGCAGGGCCTGGTCGTCGGCGAGCAGCACGCGGATGGTCATGCGGAGTCCTCCTGCGGACCGGTGCGGGTCTTGACCGGCAGGATCGCATGGACCCGGAACCCGCCGCCGTAGCGGGGACCGGTGGTCAGGGTGCCGCTCACGGCGGTGACGCGCTCGCGCATGCCGAGCAGCCCGTGGCCGCCGCCGTCGGAGGAGGCGGGGTCGCCGGTGCCGTCGTCAAGGACGCTGATCTCGATGCTCGGGCCCACCCGGACGACGCTGACCTCGGCCTTGGCGCCCTGTCCGCCGTGCTTCTGCACATTGGTCAGGGCTTCCTGGATGACGCGGTACGCGGCGAGGTCCACGGCCGCGGGCAGCCGGGTCCCCTCGTCGGTGCGGGCGACCTCGACGTGCAGCCCGGCCGCGCGGAAGGTGCCGACGAGTTCGTCGAGGCGGTCGAGTCCCGGGGCGGGTTCGGTGGGGGCCTCCGGATCGCCGGACTGCCGCAGCAGGCCCACGGTGGCCCGCAGCTCGTTGAGCGCGGAGCGGCTGGCCTCCCGGACATGGGCGAGCGCTTCCTTCGCCTGGTCGGGCCGCTTGTCCATGACGTGCGCGGCGACCCCGGCCTGCACGTTGACCAGGGCGATGTGGTGCGCGACGACGTCGTGCAGATCCCGTGCGATCCGCAGCCGCTCCTCCGCGACCCGGCGCCGGGCCTCCTCCTCCCGGGTCCGTTCAGCCCGCTCGGCCCGCTCGCGGATGGCCTCCACGACGGCCCTTCGGCTGCGTACGGCGTCCCCGCCGGCCGCGGCCATGCCGGTCCAGGCGAAGATGCCGAGGTTTTCCTGGGCGTACCAGGGCAGAGGGCCGGCGAGCATGGCCGCGCCGGTCAGCACGCTCATGGTGAGCAGGCCGACGCGCCAGGTGGTGTGGCGGTCGGTGGTGGCGGCGACGGTGTACAGGGCGATGACGGCCGCCATGGCTACGGGGGCGCGGGGGTCTCCGGTGACGGCCTCGACGAGGGACAGTCCGCCGGTGACGGCCAGGACGGCCAGCGGGGTGCGGCGGCGGAACACGAGAGCGGCGGCGGCGAGGGCCATCAGCACGAGGCTCGGCCAGTCCGGGGTGCGCAGGCCCCAGGTGACGCCGTTCGCTCCGCGGGGGTCGACGAAGGAGCCGGCGACCATGGCCACCAGGACGGCGGACGCGAGTGTCGCGTCCAGCGCCATCGGGTGCGCCTTCATGCGGGCGCGGAAGCGGTCCAGGGTGGTCACGGCCATCTACGGTAACCGGGCGCGGGGCGGTTCCGTGCGGCGGTGCTTGCGAGGGCGCCGTGCGGTTCCGTGCGGCGGCGGCTTGCGAGGGCGGGGGGAGGTTCCGTGCGGCGCGGCTTGCGAGGGCGCGGGGCGTCGTGGCCGAGGGCGGGGCGTCGCGCGACTCGGCGCTGCCGGGGTACCGCCGCGCCCACCCCTGCCGCCCCCAGCGGCACGCTTGCCCGCGGCTCGGGCGGCGCGGCGCCCGCGGCGATGGACGTCGGGAAGTCGCGTACGGCGCGGAGGGGTGAGGGCGGTGCGCAGCTCAGCGTGGCGAGGTGCCGCCGCGCCCACCCGTGCCGCCCTTAGCGGCACGCATGCCCGCGGCTCGGGCGGGGAGGGGACACCCCCCGGCGCGGCCGCGCACCACCCACCCGCATCACGCGCCCAGGAACCTCAGCCCGGGATCAGACCGTCGTCGCGGAGCATGGCCCGGACCTCGTCCAGGGTCGCCTCGGGCGACGGAAGGATGAGGTCCGACGGGTCGAGGGACTCGTCGGGGACCGGGCCGCCGAGGCGGCGGACCGCCTCCAGGAGGGCGCCGAGGGTGCGGCGGAAGCCGGCCTCGTCACCGGACTCGAGTTCCTTCAGGAGCTCGTCGTCCAGCGCGTTCAGCTCGGGCAGGTGGCTCTCGGAGAGGGTCACCTGGCCCTCCCCCATGATCCGTACGATCATGTCGCCTCCCTCGGCGTGCCCCCTACTGCTTGTCGAAGCGCGGGGTGTCCTGTGGCTGCTGCTGACCCTGCTGCTGCCCGCTGCCGCCCTCGAGGGCCTGCCGGTCGGACGAACCGCCCGCCAGCTCCGCCTTCATGCGCTGCAGCTCCAGCTCTACATCCGTACCACCGGACAGCCGGTCCAGCTCGGCCTGGATGTCGTCCTTGGCGATGCCGGTCGGGTCGTCGAGCGCACCGGAGGCCAGCAGCTCGTCGATCGCGCCGGCCCTGGCCTGGAGCTGTGCCGTCTTGTCCTCGGCCCGCTGGATCGCCAGCCCGACATCGCCCATCTCCTCGGAGATACCGGTGAAGGCCTCCCCGATCCGGGTCTGCGCCTGGGCCGCGGTGTAGGTCGCCTTGATCGTCTCCTTCTTCGTGCGGAAGGCGTCGACCTTCGCCTGGAGCCGCTGCGCCGCGAGGGTGAGCTTCTCCTCCTCGCCCTGGAGCGTGGCGTGCTGCGTCTCCAGGTCGGTCACCTGCTGCTGGAGCGCCGCACGGCGGGACAGCGCCTCACGGGCCAGGTCCTCCCGGCCCAGCGCCAGCGCCTTGCGGCCCTGGTCCTCCAGCTTGGCCGACTGCGACTGCAGCTGGTTCAGCTGGAGCTCCAGCCGCTTGCGCGAGGTGGCCACGTCGGCGACACCGCGGCGCACCTTCTGGAGCAGCTCCAGCTGCTTCTGGTACGAGTAGTCGAGGGTCTCGCGCGGGTCCTCGGCCCGGTCCAGGGCCTTGTTCGCCTTCGCGCGGAAGATCATCCCCATCCGCTTCATGACACCGCTCATGGGCTTCGCGCGCCCCCTTCTGACGGACTCCGGCTCCAGCTCTGCGACAGAACCCACAGTACGGGCCCTGCATCCATTGACGCACTGTTCCGTGGCTGATGCGGTCATCCCCGAGGACGACTGCGTCCGCTCCGGCTCCGGCGTAGGGAGTAGGTGGTCCCCGGAGGGTCCCGAGGGTCCCGGGGGTTCCCCGGGGCCTTCCACCACGTCCCGTCTGTCCCCCTGAAGACGACTGGTGTTGCCGGATCGTTCCCCACGGGACTGGGGTCCACACCTGCCTACCCCGTACCCTTGGGTTTTGTGTTCCGTAGCCGTGCCACCAAGGACGAGAAGGCCACCACCGCCGACAAGGCGCCGGTGACCGACTCCAAGCAGCCCCGTCACCCGCAGGCCCCGAAGGGCAGGCCCACGCCAAAGCGCAGTGAGGCCCAGTCCCAGCGCCGCAGCGTGGCCAGTACGCCCACGACGCGCAAGGAGGCCGCCAAGCGGCAGCGCGAGGAGCGCCGTGCCGCCCTGGACCGCCAGCGTCAGGCGCTGGCCGGGGGCGACGAGCGTTACCTCCCGGCGCGCGACAAGGGGCCGGTGCGCCGCTTCGCCCGCGACTTCGTCGACTCGCGCTTCAACATCGCTGAGTTCTTCCTGCCGATGGCCGTGGTCATCCTCGTGCTGAGCGTGGTCCGCGTGCAGAACGTGCAGACGCTGGCGCTGCTGCTGTGGCTCGTCGTGATCGTGATGATCGTGCTGGACTCGGTCCTCACCTCCTTCCGTCTGAAGAAGCAGCTGCGTGAGCGCTTCCCGGACGAGAACCAGCGCGGCGCGGTCGCCTACGCCCTGATGCGCAGCCTTCAGATGCGCCGGCTCCGGCTGCCCAAGCCGCAGGTCAAGCGCGGAGCGCGACCCTGAGCGCAGCCGCTTTCTCCGGGGGTGCGGCCGAGGCCTGGCTGAACAAGCTGGGCGGCCTGCGTGATGTCGTACGACAGGAGCTGGTCGCCCGGCAGCTCGACGAGCAGATAGCCGGGCGGTTCCCGGTCGGGCAGCGGCTGCGGGTGCTCGACGTCGGGATGGGCCAGGGCACCCAGGCGCTGCGCCTGGCCCGCATCGGCCATCAGGTCACCGGTGTCGAGCGCGACGCGAAGATGGTCGCCGTGGCGCGGGCGGCGCTGTCCGCCGAGCCGGAGGGCATCCGGGAGCGGATGCGGATCCTGGAGGGCGACGGCCGGGACACCGGCGTGCACTTCCTGCCGGGCAGCTTCGACGTGGTGCTGTGCCATGGCGTGCTGATGTACGTCGAGGAGCCGGACGCGCTGCTGGCGGGTCTGGCCCGGGTGCTGGCGCCGGGCGGACTGCTGTCGCTGCTGGTGCGCAACGCCGACGCGCTGGCCATACGGCCGGGGCTGTCCGGCGACTGGGCGGGGGCGCTGACCGCCTTCGACACCACCGCGTACCGCAACCGGCTGGGCCTGGACGTGCGGGCGGACCGGCTGCAGACGATCAGCTCGACGCTGGCGGGCATCGGCACGCCGCTGCACGCCTGGTACGGGGTGCGGGTGTTCACGGACACCGCGCCGGACGACGCCGAGGTCCCGGAGGACGTCGAGCCGCTGCTCGCGGTGGAGGAGCGGGCGGGACGCACGGACCCGTACCGGGCCGTCGCAGCGCTGCTGCATCTGTGCGGGGTCCGCGGCTGACGTCCGGGCGCGGGAGCCCGGGGACGTCGTCACCGGGCTCGACAACAGGGCGATCAGCTCACTGACGGAGATCGCGCCACGTCGCGGCCCTGCCCGACAGGACCTCCCCAGAGCGACGGCCCGGCCCGCACGACGGGAGGGCCGCCCCAGCGCGAGCGCTCAGACGCGCACCACGGACCTCCCCAGCACGAGGGCGGCCCACACCACAGGACCTCCCCAGCGCGAGGGCCCGGCGCGAGGGCTCAGCCCGGCCCGGTACGCCGCCCCCGCGGCTCACGCCTCCGCCGCCTCCGCGGCGTCCGCGGCGTCCGCCGTGTCCTCGGCGTGCAGGCTCATCGGGCCGTAGATCTCCGTGGTGTCCTCGAAGAGGCGTACCTGGTCGGCGCCGCCGGCCTGCAGGTCCTTCCAGTGCTCGCCGATCCACGACTCCGCGTCGCCCTGCGTGGTGAACTCCTCGGGCTGCACCGCGGGCTCGACCTCCGTCCCGTCGGACTTCTCGAACCGCCACGTCCACATCGCCATGCAGGCCTCCTTCATGGTGCTTCGTCTGGGACGAGCCTATGGGGTCGATCGGGGTTGCCAGAAGAAGATCGGCACAGTCGGCCGATACCAGCCGGGTCCCTTGAAGGGGCTCCCGGGCAGGCATGACCAGGAGGGAGCGGCGAGAATCGGGGCGTGGAACTCACTCTGCTCGGCACCGGTGCCCCCGCCGGCCTCCCCCGCCCCGACTGCCCCTGCGCGGCCTGTGCCGCCGCCCTCGGGGACGACGCCCGGGGCGCCACCTCGCTGCTGGTCGACGGGGCGCTGCTGCTGGATCTGACGCCGGGGGCCGCGTTCGCCGCGGCGCGGGCCGGGCGGTCGCTGACCGGTGTGGGGCAGGTCCTGCTGACGCATCCGCACGACGGGCCGGCCGTCGAGGTGCCGGCGGGGCTGCCGCAGCCGGGCCGGGTGCCCGACGGGCGGGAGTTGGCGCTGCTGACGGGGCATCGGGTGCGGGCCGTGGCGATGGACTCGCCGGGCACCGGGTACGCCGTGACCGGGCCGGACGGGCAGCGGGCGCTGTATCTGCCGCCGGGCGGGGCTCCCGCCGGGCTGGCGGAGAGCGGCTCGTCCGTGGAGACGTACGACGTGCTGCTCGCCGATGTCGTCGGGCGGCCCGACGCGCTGGCCCGGCTGCGCGCGGTCGGTGCGGTGGGGCCGGCGACCGATGTCGTCGCCGTCCACCTCGGTCATGACGTGCCGCCGGGCGCGGAGCTGCGGCGGCGGCTCGCGGCGGCGGGAGCGCGGGCCGTCCCGGACGGGACGACGCTGGCGGTGGGCGGCTACCCGGGCGTGCTCGACGTACCGCGCCGGACGCTGGTGCTCGGCGGGGCGCGGTCGGGCAAGTCGGTCGAGGCCGAGCGACGGCTGGAGTCGTTCCCGGACGTGCTGTACGTGGCCACCGGGGGGACGCGGGGCGGGGACACCGAGTGGGCGGGGCGGGTCGCCGCGCACCGGGAGCGGCGGCCGGGGTCCTGGCGGACGACGGAGACCTGCGACCTGGTGCCGCTGCTGAAGGACGACGGGCCGCCGCTGCTGATCGACTGTCTGTCCCTGTGGCTGACCGACGCGATGGACTCCGTCGGGGCCTGGGACGACGCGGAGTGGGCAGGCGGGGGCGAACGGGCGCTGCGCGAGCGGGTGCGGGAGCTGACCGGTGCCGTGCGGGAGGCCCGGCGGGTGGTGGTCGCCGTGTCGAACGAGGTGGGGTCGGGGATCGTGCCCGCCACGGCGTCGGGGCGGCGCTACCGGGACGAACTGGGGCGGCTGAACGCGGCGTTCGCCGGTGAGTGCGAGCAGGTGCTGCTGGTGGTGGCGGGGCAGGCCGTCGTACTGCGGGGGTGAACGACCCGCGGACTCGGGCCCGCTGAACGCCCGTCCGGACCGACCGGACCACCCGAACCGACCGAACCGACCGGACCGACCGGACCACCCGGACCGACCGGACCGTCCGGACCCGCCGGGCGCGCTCAGGGCCGCCGATCGGCCTTCTTCCGGGCGATCAGCCGGTACGCCCGGGACAGCCGGGTGCGGGTCAGCAGCGTGGGGACGGTGGGGGTCACCAACTCGCAGCCCTGTGACTCCAGTTCCGCGCGGACGTTGGCCGGCGGCAGGAGGTGGGCGACGCGGGGCAGGGGGAGGCGGCGGGGGTCGGTGGTCTCGATCAGGAGGTGGCCGCCGGGGCGCAGGGCCTTCAGCGCGGCGCTCAGCTCCGCGCGGGGGTCGCGGGTGTGCTCCAGATGGTGGAGCAGGCTGACCACGTCGTACCGGGAGCGCAGCCGGGCCAGTACGTCCGGGGTGGTCAGGGTGCCCACGTGGGCCTCGTCCAGGCGGCCCGCCCGGCGGGCCCGTTCGACGCGCGGGGTGCTGTCCACGCCGTCGAAGGCGGTGTAGGGGAAGAGGGCGCGGGCCGTTTCGGGGAAGTCGGCGTGGCCGGTGCCCACGTCCAGCCAGCTCTCCGGTTCGGGGAAGGGGAGCATCGCGCGGGCGGCGAGGCGGTGGCGGAGCCGGGTGGCGGCCGTTCGTACGCCGTCCGCCCGCGCCCCTTCCCCGCGTGCCGGGTCCGTCCTGGGGCCCGTCTGGCGCGGGTTCTGGAAGACGTGCGCGCAGTCGCGGCATTCGTCGACCGCCTGCGCTCCGGGCTTCGTCCGCGTGCGCAGGCTCGTGGAGCCGCACCAGGGGCAGTCGTCGCGGCGTGGGTCGGTGGGGGTGGGGGGCATCGGCTTACTCCCTGGGACGGCCGGGACGGCGGACAGGGACGTACGACAATCCACTGCAAAACGGAACGTATGGGATCCCGATCTTGGGCGCAACGACGTCGCCGGGGTGTGGGGGCCATGTGGCGGCGTTCTGCTCGACCGGTGCCGGTACTGTTCGGCGAATGAGCGCGCTGAATCTCGACGACTTCACCGATCTGATCGAGCGGCCCGACGGCGGAGTGCGCCGCGACGCGGAGGCGCGCCGGGAGCGTCAGATCGTGCCGCCCGGATCGCTGGGGCGCCTGGACCAACTGGGCGAGTGGCTCGCGGCGGCGCAGGGCACGGCGGTGGTGCGGCCCGTCGAGCGGCCGCGGGTCGTGATCTTCGCCGGTGACCACGGGATCGCCGGGCTCGGCGTGTCCGCGCGGCCCGCGGGCGGCGCGGTGGAGCTGGTGCGCGAGGTGCTGGACGGCAGTCGCCCGGTGGCGGTGCTCGCACGGCGGCTCGGCGTGCCGGTGCGGGTGGTCGACATGGGCCTGGACTGCGAGCCGGACGCACTGCCCGCGGACGTCGTACGACACCGGGTGCGGCGCGGCAGCGGGCGGATCGACATCGAGGACGCGCTGACCCGCGACGAGGCGGAGGCCGCGTTCCGGGCCGGGATGGCCGTCGCCGACGAGGAGGCCGACTCGGGGACGGACCTGGTCGTGCTCGGCGATGTGAGCGTGGGCGGGACCACGGCGGCCGGTGTGCTGGTCGCCGCGCTGTGCGGGACGGACGCGTCGGTGGTGACCGGGCGCGGCGGGCTGGCGATCGACGACCTGGCGTGGATGCGCAAGTGCGCGGCGATCCGGGACGCGCTGCGGCGGGCCCGGCCGGTGCTGGGCGAGCAGTTGGACCTGCTGGCGGCCGTCGGCGGCGCCGACCTCGCCGCCATGACGGGCTTTCTGCTCCAGGCCGCCGCACGGAAGATGCCGGTCGTGCTCGACGGTGTGGTGAGCGCGGCCTGCGCACTGGTCGGGCAGCGGATCGCCTTCCGGGCGCCGGACTGGTGGCTGGCCGGGCAGCTCAGCGGGGAGCCCGCGCAGGCCAAGGCGCTGGACCGGATGGCCCTGGAGCCCCTGCTGGACCAGGGCGTGACGGTGGGCGAGGGAGCCGGGGCGCTGCTCGCGCTGCCCCTGATCCAGGCCGCCGCGGCACTGGCCGCGGAACTGCCGGAGCGGGCCGGGGAGAAGCCGGCGCAGGAGTCCGCGGCGGGGACCACGGACGAGCCCGAGGAACAGGCCGGAGAACCGTCCGGAGAACCGTCCGGAGAACCGTCCGGGGAACAGGCCGGAGAGCCGTCCGGGGAGGACTGACCCGAACGGGGCTCATCCCCGGTGACGGGCGCGGCCCGGCCCGGAAATCCCCCTCCGTGGGAAGTGCCCATACGGTCCCCCGCACGGGCGGGCCGTCCGGTTCGCCGTGCGGTGTCCGCGGCTCGTCGCGTCCGTGAACCTGCTGAGCGCGGTGTGGGCCCGCTTCCGCGCCTCGGGCGGCAGCGCGCCTGGGGGTACGGCCTCGTCCGGCGGGCCGGTGCCCTGCGCGCGGCCGATCCGCTGTATCTCGCGGTTCGGCCTCGCCGAGATCTGCCTGGGCCGTTCCCGCACGCGCGCCCTCGCCCACGCCGCCGCCCTCGCGGACGCGCTGTGCGCCGGCGCGCCCTCGCCCACGCCGCCGCCCTCGCGGACGCGCTGTGCGCCCGGATCGGCTCGCGCTCGGCCGGCGGGCGCCGCGCGGCTGCGTCAGCGGGGGCGTCCGGCTGCGTCAGCGGGCGTCCGGCTGCGGCGTGCGGTCGGGCGCGCCGCCGATCAGGTCCTGGAGCCGGCGCGCGGGGCGCGCCCAGCGCCGGTCGTGGTGATAGGCGCGCAGGATGGCGCGGGCCCGGGTGCGCGGGCGTCGGGCGTAGAAGCGGCGGTACCACGAGGAGCCGGGGCGGGCCAGGCGGAGCGCGGCGAAGACGGCGACGAACGGGACGATCACCCCGAAGATCGCCATCCTGAACTTGCCTTTGACGAGGGCGATGAGAGCGATCAGGAAGTTCACGCCGATGGTCAGCAGGACGGTGCCGCGGTTCTGGAGTTCGTCCTCGTTCAGGCCGTTGACGCCGAAGGGCGAGAAGCCCAGCAGCATCAGGCCGCCCAGGGCTGCGGTGAGCACCACGACCTCCACGCTCTTTCGTCCGGCCTCGGTCCAGTACACGTCGTCGAGGTGCAGGATCAGCGCGAACTCGTCGAGGACCAGGCCCGCGCCGACGCCGAAGACGATCGCCGCGAGCCCCGAGCCGAAGCCGCGTGTGCCGCCGGCGACCGCCGCGAACCCGCCGACGACCGTGAGGACGACACCGGGCACGACGTGGTGGATGTGCACGCCGCCCGCCTTGACGTTGCCGAACGGGCCCCGGCCCGCGCGGATCAGGCGGGTGATCAGCCTGGTGATCAGGAAGGTGCCGATGAAGGCCGTGAGGGCGAGCAGCAGGGGCAGCTTGCCGGGTTCGATGATGTTGCGTTGCAGCCAGTCACCCATGACCGCAGTCTGCGCCGGGACGGGCGCGGCCGCCTGTCCGGTTACGCCGTCGCGTAGCCTTCCGGCGTGTCCTCCATACCCGCTGCTCACGGCCTTCGCTTCGCCTTCGGCACGCTGTCCGTGCTGCCCGTGAACGTCACCCGTTGGGACCGCGGCGCGGCGCGGGGCGGAATGCTGTGCGCTCCGGTGGTCGGGGCGGTGCTGGGGCTGGGCGCCGGGCTGGCCGGGCTGGTCCTGCTGCTGCTCGGGGCCGGGCCGCTGCTGGCCGCGGTGGCGTCCGTGGCGGTGCCCGCCGTGCTCACCCGGGGGCTGCACCTGGACGGGGTCGCGGACACCGCGGACGGACTGGGCAGCGGCAGACCCGCCGAGGACGCGCTGCGGATCATGAAGCAGTCGGACATCGGGCCGTTCGGGGTGCTCACCCTCGTCTTCGTGCTGCTGGCCCAGGTCGCCGCGCTGGCGGAGGTCTACTCGGGGTCGTGGGTGCGGGGTGCGTTCGCTGCCGTCGTGTCCGGCGTCGCCGCCCGGCTCGCGCTGACGCTGGCCGCGCGGGCGGGGGTGCCGGCGGCTCGGCCCGAGGGGTTGGGGGCGGCGGTTGCGGGGGTCGTGCCTGTGCGGGTCACCTACGGCGTTGTGGCCGGGGTGGGCGTTGGTGTCACGGCCGTCGGGGCGGTGTGCTTCGGGGTGTACGGGGGTGTTCGCTCGGGTCTGGCCGTGCTGCTCGCCCTTGTTGTCGCCGAGGCGTTGCTGCGGCGTTGCATTCGGCGGTTCGGTGGGATTACCGGGGATGTCTTCGGGGGGCTCGCGGAGACTGCTGCGACGGCTTCGCTCGTGGTGCTTGCGCTCGGCTGAGGAGGTGCGCCTCGATGTGGTGTGCCGGGTGCGGCTCCGTCGTGGCCTGTCGCGCAGTTCCCCGCGGCCCCTTGAAGGCGGGGCGATGCCATCACGGCCTCCCGCGCCCACGCGGCCGAGCCGCACATCGGCACAACCCCCTCAAAAGCGTGTCGGTGCCATCACGGCCTGGCGCGCCCACGCGGCGGAACCGCGCACCCGACACAGTCCCGCGCGCCTGAAAGCGGGGGCGGTGGCCTCGCGGGGTGGCGCGTTCATGCGGCTGAACAGGGCTTTCAGCACGCTCTGCGCCATGGCCCCAGGTCGTAGTGCTTCAGCATCGAGCTGAGGCCCAGCTTTCGGGCCTTCGGGCAGAAGTCGGCGGTCGGCAGCTCGTACTCCACGTGGAAGACGGCCTTGCGGGCGGCGATGAACGGGGTGAGCGTCTCGCACTCGCCGTACCGGGCGCACTGCTCGTTGACCGCGAAGTCGAACTCCCCCACCAGCTCGGGGATCTGGTCGAGGTCGTTCTTCAGGCCGACGGCGAGGCCCCGGTCGTGGGCCATTCGGGCGATCAGACGGTTGTAGCGGAGCTGGTCGGCGGCGGTGAGGGGGAAGCCGGTGTCGTTGACGTGGCCGTCCATGTTGTCCGGCTCCACCGCGTCGAAGCCCTTCTCGCGGCACATGTCGAGCCGGACCGCCATCAGGGGTTCGAGGACGTCGGTGCGGCGGATGTCGAGCCAGCGCTCGCCGTCCCAGCCGTTGCCGCGGCCGAGCACCTCGCGCGGGAAGTCGCCGGCGTCCGGCCGCCAGTCCTCCCAGGCACCGGTGGACAGGTAGCAGATCACCTTGCGGCCGTCGTCGTGCAGGCCCGCGACGGTGTCGGCGTCGTGGTCGAAACCGTCGATGTCGTACACCGGCACGTCCACCGTGGTGTCCAGGCGGCCGCTGAGCTGCCACTGCCAGGTGAGGCCGGGGCGCGGCTGCCAGCGCGGTGCGGGCGGTGCGCCCTCGGCTTCGTCGGGGGCCGAGGTGCAGCCCGCCAGCAGGAGCAGCAGGGCGGCCAGCAGGAGGGGGCGTCTCACCGGGTGGGCTCCAGGGCGTGCGGCAACGTACCCCAAGGATGATCGCCCGCTCCCGGCACCGCACAGTGCAGGTCGGCGCCCCGCACCCGGACGGCGCCGGTCGCGTTGACGCCCGCCGGGACGCCGTACACCAGATGGCAGACCAGCGTCCCGGGGCCGTACGAGGGGGCGGGCGGCGGGGTGCGGTAGGCGTCCCAGGTGCCCTCGAAGGTGACCAGGACGTCTGCCGTGCGGGCGTACGACGGGTCGGGCGGGGTGCCGTGGTTGAGGACGAGGGTGGTGCAGCCGGCGGACCAGGCCGCCGCCGCCAGGCGGCGGTAGTACGGCAGGGCCGCCGGGTCGGCCGCGGCCTGGTCGAGGAAGGCCCCGTCGGCGCCGTACCAGGCGTGGTGGCGGGCCAGGTCGGCGGCGACCTCCTCGTGCGGGCGGCGGCCGTAGTCGGTGTCGGCGTAGCCGAGGACGCGGACCCCGGCGGCCTTCAGCCGGGCCGCGGTCGCGGCGAAGGCCGCGTCCGGATGCTCGCCGGGGCCGTCGGCGGGGTTGAGGACGACGCCGTAGAGGCGGGGCGCGGCGGCCACGATCGCGGCCCATTCGGCGGGGCGGACGTCGGGGTGCTCGTAGTACGGGACCAGCAGGGTGTTCATCGGCGGGCTGACGCCCCTCCCAACGGGATGTGCGGTTCGAGGGTGGTCATCGGTGGGCCGACGCCCTGCCCAGCAGCGCGCAGGCGAGGGCCGTCTGGGTGAGGGCGGCCAGGCCGTACACCACCGGGCCCGTCCACGGCGGCCCGCCGGTGCGGGTGAGCAGGAGCAGGGTCTGGGCGAGGGCGGCCGCGCAGGACACCGCGGCGGCGCCGGCGATCGCGCCGAAGGACTGGAGCAGCAGCCCGGTCCACACCACGACCCCGAGCAGCAGCAGCCCGGTCAGCCGGGCCGCGTCCGGGTCCGGGGAGCGCGGCCACAGGGCGGCGGTGGCCAGGGCGAGGGCGAGGAGGGTGGCGAGGTAGCCGGTGAGGCAGCGGGCGACCATCAGGGCGGTGGCCCGGCGGAAGGCGCTCGGGGTGCCGGCGGAGCGCAGCCCGGCGAGGCTGCCGCTGCGGAAGCGGTGCAGCAGCCACTCGCCGGGGCCCATGCTCAGGGTGAGCGCGACGGCCGCGGGGGCCTGCACCGCGCCGGTCGCCCCGCCGTCGAGGATGTCCCCGAGGGCGGCGTACAGCACCAGCACGCCGCTGCCGAGGCCGAACACGGCGTAGGGCACGGAGGCCGACAGCCGGGGGCCCGTCGTCGACGGTCCGCCGGTGCGTCGTGGCTTGTCGCGCTCGCGCGGCGGTGGCCGCACATCGCGTTCGGCCCCGCGCCCCTTCGGGGCGCTCATGACGGGCACCACTTCCACCAGGGCCAGGGTCGCCACCACCGTCAGTGAGCCCAGCAGCAGAGCCACTCCCACCGTGTTCGGCAGAGGGTGGATCGAGGCCAGAACAGCTCCCGCCGTCATCGGCGACAAAGCCGCCAGCAGGGCCTGTTCGCGGCCCATGACCAGCAGGACGGTGGCGGCGCCCAGGTAGCAGGACTGTCCGGCGGCGAAGGCCGGCGCGCCGGGGTCGGTGGGGCCCGCGACGGCGAGCGCGGTGAGCGCGCCGAGCAGGGCTCCGACGGGCGCGCCGACGAGCAGACAGCGGCGGGCGGCCGTGCGGTCGCCGAGGCCGAGCCAGGAGTAGGCGCGGTGGGACAGGCCCTGGTTCCAGGCCCAGCCGGTGAGGGCGCCCGCGAGCAGCGGGACCGTGCCGTGCGGCAGGCCGAGTCCGTCGCGGGGGCCGGCGAGCAGGGGGGCGCCGAGGACGTAGGCGAGGCCGGGCAGGGCGAAGACGACACCACGGATCAGACAGCCGAGCAGTCCGGTCCGCCAGGGGTCGTGGACAGGCCCGCCGGGGTCGGGGTGGCGGCGGCCGACACGGTCGTAGAGCTCCTCGGCGAGCGCGAAGGAGCTCTTGACGCCGTACGTCTCGCGGATGCGGTCGTCGGACATGCCGTCGGACTCCAGCAGCGCGGCGATCTCGTCCGGGTGGACGGCCGCGGCGACGAAGTCCTCCAGGCGGTCGGCGAGTTCGTCGACCGGGTCGGACTCGGCCCAGCCGTGGATGCGCTGGCGAGGGACGGTGGGCAGCGTGTCGGGGCGGGCGCCTGGCGGCAGCCAGACCATGCCGCTCACCAGCCGGCTCCTTCCGTGGCGACGGCCGCGTACCAGGGGTCGCGCAGTTCCAGGGCCCAGTCGGCGACGGTCTCGACGGTCGGCTCGTAGGTCTCGGGCAGCCCGGCGAGTTCCTGGTAGATGGTGCGGAAGTTCTCCACGCAGCGGCGCAGGGTGAACCGGTCGATGACCCGCTGGCGGGACAACTCGGCCAGCCGGAGCCGCCGTTCGTCGTCCTTGAGCAGGGTGAGGGCCGCCGCCGCCATCTTCTCCGGTTCACGCGGGGGGACGACGAGACCGGTGTCGCCGACGGCCTCGCGCACTCCGCCGACGTCGGTGGAGACGGTCGTACGGCCGCAGGACATGGCCTCGATGATGGAGAACGGGAAGCCCTCGGAGATCGAGGACAGCATGACCACGTGTCCGGCGGCGTAGGCGCGCCGGACCTCGGTGATACGGCCCTCGAAGGTGAGGCCGTCGGTGACGCCGAGCTCGGCGGCGAGCTTCTCCAGCCGGGTGGCGTACGCCTCGCCGCCGGGCGGGACCGGGCCGAACAGGCGCAGCCGGGTCGCCGGCAGCTCGGCGCGGACCATCGCGTAGGCGCGGACGAGTGTCTCCAGGTCCTTGATGGGGTCGACGCGGCCGCACCAGGTGAGGGTGGGCACCTCGGGTTCGGGTCCGGCGTGCGGGAAGGCGGTGGGGTCGACGCCGTTGTAGACCGTGCGGATACGGTCGGGATCGGCGCCGCCGCGCTCCTCCCAGCGGCGGTTGTACTGGTTGCACGGGGTGATCAGGTCGGCGGAGCGGTAGCCGTACGAGTTCAGCGCCCGGTAGAAGCCGAGCATGAACGCCTTGACCGGCCAGCGCTGGGCGTCCTTGCGGTAGCCGAGGTAGCGCTCGCGCAGATAGATGCCGTGCTCGGTGAGCAGGAACGGTACGCCGTCCAGGGCGCGGGCGGCGAGCGCGGGCAGGGTGGCCAGGCCGCTGCTGACGGCGTGGTTGACGGAGTCCCGCGGGACGCGCACGCCGAGCGGGCGCAGGGCGTGTTCCAGCAGGTCGGTCGCGGTGAGCGCGTCGTGCACGGTGGGCCGGGCGGCCGCGGTCGGCAGATGCGGCATGTTCCAGATCCACATCAGTGAGCGCAGCGCCGACTCGGTGCGCAGGGCCGCCGACAGGCGTCCGTCGCGGGCGAACCGGGCCAGTTCGGTGAGCGCCTCGCCGAAGTCGCAGCGGGAGTCGGGGTCGAGGAAGGACAGCAGCAGCCGCTCGTAGGCGTCGGTGAAGCGGCGGCGCGCCTTGCCGTGCGGGGCGCGGGCGCGGCCGGGGCGCGGTCCCCAGGTGGGGACGGTGGTGTGCCGGCGGACGTTGGGCGGCAGGTCCCAGGTGACGGGTTCGCGACCGGTGCCGGTGAGGGAGACGATGTGGAAGTCGACCTCCGGCATGCCTTTGACGAGTTGGTCGCACCAGGTGCTGACGCCGCCGTGGACATGCGGGTAGGTGCCTTCGGTGAGCATGGTGACGTGACGGCCTGAGCGCATCGCTGCGCTTCCCCCCCTGTGTATGCGGATGATGTGCGGGGCCTGCTTCCCCGGGCCCCGGCTGCGGTGTGTCGTGGGCTGGTCGCGCCCGTGCGGCGGTAGCCGCAGACTCCGCGCTGCCCCGCGCCCCCTTCTTCTGCGGATGATGTGCGGGGAACTGCTGCCCGTCCGCCGACTGCCGGTCCGTTCGGGCTGGTCGCGCCCACGCGGCTGTAGCCGCGGATTCAGTACAGCCCCGCGCCCCTCTACTGGTCGCCCCCACGCGGCTGTAGCCGCGGATTGGTACAGCCCCGCGCCCTTTCAGAGGAAGGGCGTTCCCCCTCAAGGCAGTTTCAGCGTCACCGCCGACTGGAGCAGCTCCGGTGTCGTCCAGGCCGAGCGCTGGCCCGCGTACGGGGTGCCGAACGCGGTGGTGCCCAGGAGGAGTTGCTTTCTAGTGCCCTCGGGTGTCGTCACCGGCACCTGGACGCCCGAGGGCGCCGTGACGGTGACGGTCCTGCCGACGCGGTACGCGGTGACGCGGCCCTGGGCGAGGGCGGCCTGCCAGGCGTCGCGGCGCTTGAGCTCGGTGCCGATGGCGCTCTGGCGGAGGTTCTCCAGCGGGGTGCTGTCGGCGAACAGGGCCCGGTAGTCGGCGAGCACCTTGTCCATGACCGGGTACAGGATGCGGTCCTCGGCCAGGTTGGACTGGTGCGCGTAGTGCGGCCGCGGGTCGTTGGCGAGGACGTGCCCGAGGGCGGTGCGGGCCTCCTGCGGGACGATGTGGCTGTCGTAGCCGGTGGCCGGGTCCAGCGGGGCCGGCAGGCAGGTGGAGGTCGGGTTGTTCTCGCAGATGCCGCCGCCCCCGTCGGCGGCTGAGGTGTAGATCCAGTTGTACTCGTCGGCCATCTCGGCCTCGGTGCCCGTGTTGTAGTACACGTTCATCGGATGGCGCGGCACGGTCTGGGCGGCTCCGACGGTCCGCTGCGCGGGCTCGCGGGAGTTGTCGGAGGCGATCCACTTCACCCCGTTGTCGGCGAGGGCGCCGGCCAGGCCGGGGTTGTCGTCGGGCTGCTGCGGCAGGGTCCGCAGACCGGAGTGTTCGCCGGTGACCAGCTCGGTGCGGTCGACGGGCAGGCCCTTGAGTGCGGCCCAGTCGTTGTTGTCGCGGATCTGGGCGGAGATCTCGGAGCGGCTCATGTACCGGGTCGAGCCGTCGGCGTTCTTCGCGCACGTCCACGGCACGGTCGAGGTGTCCTGGACGCAGCCGAGGAAGGGGTGCGTGTAGGTGTGGTTGATCCAGCGGTACTGCGCCCGGTCGGCGACCAGCCGGTCGGCGAGCGGGTCGGTGCCGCCGTGCTCGGCCTTCCACTCCTCGCCGGAGCCCGCGTTGTAGACCATGTCCATCGTGAAGCCGCGCTCGCGCTGCCACTGCGCGGCGTAGGCGGCGTCCTCGGCCGTCATCCGGATCGACCCGGTGTCCTCGCCGCCTCCGCCGGGGCAGTCGATGTCGCCCGGCGTGCAGTTGAGCGTGGTGTCCCAGCGGGCGTCGGGCGCGAAGACGTCGTCCACGTGCACGGCGAAGTGGTTGCGGTCGCGGCCCAGGTGGACGCCGTCGGTGAGCCACTCCACGATGCCGCGGGCCAGCAGCCGGAAGTGCCGCTGGTACTGGTTGTAGGCGAAGGTGACGACCAGTTCGCGGCGCCCGTCGTGCGCGTACTCGCCGACCAGGCTGCCGCGGCCGGTGCCGTCGGGCACCGGGATGTCGACGTAGGAGGTGTAGCCGGGGCGCGGGCGGGCGACGTAGCCGTAGCTCTCCTGGACGCCGGGGTCGTTGTCGTCGAAGGCGAAGGCGCCGTCGAGGTAGCCGAAGCGGCCCGCCCCGCCGGCGGTGGTGACGGCGGCCTCGCGGCCGTCGAGGAGGCCGGCCCAGCCGCCCTCGCTGGTGTAGTCGAGGCCGACACCCGGGTGCGCCCAGGTGTAGGCGTCGACCTGCGGGATGCCGTACGTCCGCTCGTAGCTCTCCAGCGCGCTCTGCTCGGCCGAACCGGCCCCGAAGGGCGCCTCGTTGGGCAGCACCACGCCCTGGAAGCGCGCGCGGGGCGTGCCGTTCACGGTGTCGGCGAGGAAGGCCGCGGTGACGGCCGGGCGGTTCGGGTCCGTCAGGTCGACGGTGGTGTACGGGATGCCCGTGCTCGTCAGCTGGGCGGCGATCGCCCGGACCGCGGAGTCGCCGTTGTCGACGACGAGCACCCTGAGGTCGACGCGTGGTGTCGTGGCCGCCGACGCCTCGGGCGCCGCCACCCCCACGGCCAGCAGGCCGGTGACCCCCAGGGCCATGGCGGTGTTTCTCCATCTGTGCGCTCTGTGCGCCATCGGTGGTCCTCCCCCAGGATCCGCGCAGCGCCGATCACGCCTCGGATCCGTGGAAATCACGCAAAGCGGCAACAGGGCCGCTTCGCCGAACGCGAAGAGTGTGACTCAGTTCACCGGGTGTGAGGATCGGGAAATAACCATGACGCCACTCGCAGGTGAACGACCGGAGGAATGAGCGATTGCACACACGCGCGTAGGCTCGTCCCAGGCATGCGCCGCAGCGGTGCGCACCCCGGAGGGGGCATGGGCCTCCCCCCGGATCAGTGGACCCGGTAGGAGCACCATGTCCGTCCGGATCTAGGGTCGGCTGTCGGGCCCGGCCGACCCACACCGTTCGGCCACAGCAACTTCACATCGGAAGCGAGATTTCACCACCGTGACTGCTCTCACTCTCAGCACGTCCGCGGCGCCCACCCTGCGGGCCGACGCGATCGTGATCGGTGTCGCCAAGGGCGCCAAGGGGCCTGTCGTCGCCCCCGGCGCCGAGGCCGTCGACCAGGCGTACGACGGCAAGCTCGCCGGTGTCCTGGAGACGCTCGGTGCCTCCGGCGCCGAGGGCGAGGTGACCAAGCTGCCCGCCCCGGCCGGGTTCAAGACCCCGCTGCTGGTGGCCGTCGGCCTGGGCTCCGCGCCGGAGAAGGACGCCGAGTACGGCTCCGAGGCGCTGCGCCGCGCGGCCGGTGCCGCCGCCCGCGCCCTGACCGGTATCAAGAAGGCCGGCTTCGCCCTGCCGCTCGCCGACGCCGGCGACGCGGGCGTGATCGCGGAGGGCGCGCTGATGGGCGCGTACTCCTTCGACGCGTACAAGGACCAGGGCCGTCAGGCAGAAGGCGCCGCCAAGGCGAAGAACGGCAAGGCGCCGCTGGCGGAGATCGCCCTGCTGGGCGGCAAGCCGCGTGACAAGGCCCACAAGGCCGCTGTCGACCGCGCCACGGCGGTCGTCGAGGAGCTCAACCGGGCCCGCGACCTGATCAACACCCCGCCGAACGACCTCAACCCGGAGGGCTTCGCCGCGATCGCCACGGCGGCGGGCAAGGCGCACGGCATCAAGGTGCAGGTGCTCGACGAGAAGGCGCTCACCAAGGGCGGCTACGGCGGCATCCTCGGCGTCGGCGCCGGCTCGGCGTCGGCCCCGCGCCTGGTGAAGCTGTCGTACACCTCCTCCAAGGCCACGAAGCACCTCGCCCTGGTCGGCAAGGGCATCACCTACGACTCGGGCGGCATCTCGCTGAAGCCGGCCGGTCACAACGAGACCATGAAGTGCGACATGAGCGGCGCGGCCGCCGTGTTCGCCGCAGTCGTCGCGGTCGCCCGGCTCGGCCTGGAGGTGAACGTCACCGCGTGGCTGGCGCTCGCCGAGAACATGCCGTCGGGTTCGGCGACCCGGCCCGGTGACGTGCTGCGCATGTACAGCGGCAAGACGGTGGAGGTGCTCAACACCGACGCCGAGGGCCGGCTGGTGCTGGCCGACGCGCTGTGGGCGGCCTCGCAGGAGAAGCCGGACGCGATCGTGGACGTGGCCACGCTGACCGGCGCGATGGTGCTGGCGCTCGGCAACCGCACGTTCGGTGTCATGGCCAACGACGACGCGTTCCGCTCCGCGCTCGTGGAGGCGGCCGAGGAGGTCGGCGAGCAGTCGTGGCCGATGCCGCTGCCGGAGCACCTGCGCAAGGGCATGGACTCGCCGGTCGCCGACATCGCGAACATGGGCGAGCGGATGGGCGGCGGCCTGGTCGCCGGTCTGTTCCTGCGGGAGTTCGTGGGCGAGGGGATCACCTGGGCGCACCTGGACATCGCGGGTCCGGCCTTCAACGAGGGCGGGCCGTTCGGCTACACGCCGAAGGGCGGCACCGGCTCCTCGGTGCGCACGCTGATCCGCCTGGCCGAGCTGACCGCCGCGGGTGACCTGGGCTGACGCCCTCTCGACGGGACCTCGCGTGCGGGTAGTGCGAGGTCCCGTCGCCGCGTGGTCCGGGGCTCACCGCCGCACCGCCGACGGCGGCCGGTTTGTGGTGATCAGCACGGTTACGCGGCCCCCCAGGTGACTCAACGTGCTACGTCTCACACAGCGGCCCCGCGTCTCGTTCGGTTCGGACAAGTGCGAAGATGGGGCACGGCAGGACAGGGCCCCCACCAAAGGGCCGAAGAACGAGCGGCCGGACACCAGCCGCCGACCGGTCGCTGGAGACCGGCGTGGCGCACATGCATGGAGGACGTGACGTGGCGAACGACGCCAGCACCGTTTTCGACCTAGTGATCCTCGGCGGTGGTAGCGGTGGGTACGCCGCGGCCCTGCGCGGGGCGCAGCTGGGCCTGGACGTCGCCCTGATCGAGAAGGACAAGGTCGGCGGCACCTGCCTGCACCGGGGTTGCATCCCCACCAAGGCCCTGCTGCACGCGGGCGAGATCGCCGACCAGGCTCGCGAGAGCGCGCAGTTCGGTGTCAAGGCCACCTTCGAGGGCATCGACATCGCGGGTGTGCACAAGTACAAGGACGAGGTCGTCTCGGGCCTGTACAAGGGTCTGCAGGGTCTGGTCGCCTCCCGCAAGGTGACCTACATCGAGGGCGAGGGCCGGCTGTCCTCCCCGACCTCCGTCGATGTGAACGGCCAGCGCGTCCAGGGCCGTCACGTCCTGCTGTCGACCGGCTCCGTGCCGAAGTCGCTGCCGGGCCTGGAGATCGACGGCAACCGGATCATCTCCTCCGACCACGCCCTCGTCCTGGACCGCGTGCCGCAGTCCGCGATCATCCTGGGCGGCGGTGTCATCGGCGTCGAGTTCGCCTCGGCGTGGAAGTCCTTCGGCGCGGACGTCACGGTCATCGAGGGCCTCAAGCACCTCGTCCCGGTCGAGGACGAGAACTCCTCCAAGCTTCTTGAGCGCGCGTTCCGCAAGCGCGGCATCAAGTTCAACCTGGGCACCTTCTTCTCGAAGGCCGAGTACACCCAGAACGGTGTCAAGGTCACCCTCGCCGACGGCAAGGAGTTCGAGGCCGAGGTCCTGCTGGTCGCCGTCGGCCGCGGCCCGGTCTCGCAGGGCCTGGGCTACGAGGAGCAGGGCGTCGCGATGGACCGCGGCTACGTCCTGGTCGACGAGTACATGCGCACCAACGTCCCGACGATCTCGGCCGTCGGTGACCTGGTCCCGACCCTTCAGCTCGCGCACGTCGGCTTCGCCGAGGGCATCCTGGTGGCGGAGCGGCTGGCGGGTCTGAAGACCGTCCCGATCGACTACGACGGTGTCCCGCGGGTGACGTACTGCCACCCGGAGGTCGCCTCCGTCGGCATCACCGAGGCCAAGGCCAAGGAGATCTACGGCGCGGACAAGGTCGTCGCTCTGAAGTACAACCTCGCGGGCAACGGCAAGAGCAAGATCCTGAAGACCGCGGGCGAGATCAAGCTCGTCCAGGTCAAGGACGGTGCCGTGGTCGGCGTCCACATGGTCGGTGACCGTATGGGCGAGCAGGTCGGCGAGGCCCAGCTGATCTACAACTGGGAGGCGCTGCCGGCCGAGGTCGCCCAGCTCATCCACGCCCACCCGACGCAGAACGAGGCGCTCGGCGAGGCCCACCTGGCGCTGGCGGGCAAGCCGCTGCACGCGCACGACTGATCAGCCCTCGGGCGCGACGACACAGACTTCCGCAAATTCGTAAGGAGCAACAGAAACCATGGCGGTTTCCGTAACCCTTCCGGCGCTCGGCGAGAGCGTCACCGAGGGCACCGTCACCCGCTGGCTGAAGGCCGAGGGTGAGCGCGTCGAGGCCGACGAGCCGCTGCTCGAGGTCTCCACCGACAAGGTCGACACCGAGATCCCGGCCCCGGCCTCCGGTGTCCTCGCCTCCATCAAGGTCGCCGAGGACGAGACCGTCGAGGTGGGCGCCGAGCTGGCGATCATCGACGACGGCACGGGCGCCCCCGCGGCCGCCCCGGCCCCGGCCGCCGCCGAGGCCCCCGCCCCGGCCTACGAGCCCGAGCCGGCCCCGGCCGCCCAGCCCTCCACCGAGCAGGCCGCCCCGGCCCCGGCGCCCAGCGCCGAGGCCACCGCGGGCGCCGGCTCCGCCCAGGGCACCGACGTGGTCCTGCCCGCGCTCGGCGAGTCCGTCACCGAGGGCACCGTCACCCGCTGGCTGAAGGCCGTGGGCGACTCCGTCGAGGCCGACGAGCCGCTGCTCGAGGTCTCCACCGACAAGGTCGACACCGAGATCCCGGCCCCGGCCTCCGGCGTGCTGCTGGAGATCGTGGTCGGCGAGGACGAGACCGCCGAGGTCGGCGCCAAGCTGGCCGTCATCGGCGCCCCGGGTGCCGCTCCGGCCGCCGCCCCGGCCCCGGCCGCCCCGGCTCCCGCAGCTGCCCCGGCTCCGGCCCCGGCCCCCGCCGCTCCGGCCGCGCCCGCCGCTGCCGCCCCGGCTGCTCCGGTGGCCCCGGCCGCCCCCGCGCCGGCTCCGGCTCCGGCTCCGGCCGCCCCGGCTCCGGTCACCCCGGTCGCGGCGCCCGCCGCGCAGCCCACCGACGAGGGTGCCTACGTCACCCCGCTGGTGCGCAAGCTCGCCGCCGAGAACGGCGTCGACCTGGGCTCCGTCAAGGGCACCGGCGTCGGCGGCCGTATCCGCAAGCAGGACGTCCTCGCCGCCGCCGAGGCCGCGAAGGCCGCCGCCGCTCCGGCTCCCGCCGCTGCTGTGGCTGCCGAAGGCCCCGCCGCCGCCCGCAAGGCCCCGGCGCCGGAGGTCTCCCCGCTGCGCGGCCAGACCGTCAAGATGACCCGCATCCGCAAGGTCATCGGCGACAACATGGTCAAGGCGCTCCAGGAGATGGCCCAGCTGTCGTCGGTCGTCGAGGTCGACGTCACGCGCCTGATGAAGCTGCGCGGCAGGGCGAAGGACTCCTTCGCCGCTCGTGAGGGCGTCAAGCTCTCCCCGATGCCGTTCTTCGTCAAGGCCGCCGCCCAGGCGCTGAAGGCCCACCCGGTCATCAACGCCAGGATCAACGAGTCCGAGGGGACCATCACCTACCACGACACCGAGAACGTCGGTATCGCGGTGGACTCCGAGAAGGGCCTGATGACCCCGGTCATCAAGCACGCGGGCGACCTCAACATCGCCGGCATCGCCAAGGCCACGGCGGAGCTCGCGGGCAAGGTCCGCGCCAACAAGATCACGCCCGACGAACTGTCCGGCGCGACCTTCACCATCTCCAACACCGGTTCGCGCGGTGCCCTGTTCGACACGATCATCGTGCCGCCGGGCCAGGTCGCGATCCTCGGCATCGGCGCGACGGTCAAGCGTCCCGCCGTGATCGAGACGGAGGAGGGCACGGTCATCGGCGTCCGCGACATGACGTACCTGACCCTCTCCTACGACCACCGCCTGGTGGACGGCGCCGACGCCGCCCGCTACCTGACCGCCGTCAAGGCGATCCTGGAGGCGGGCGAGTTCGAGGTGGAGCTCGGCCTGTAAGGGCCGGTACGGCACCGCCTCCGCTTGACGATCGATGCCCTCGCCCCTCGCAAAGGGGGGCGGGGGCATCGCCGTCGTTTACAGACAGCACCACCGACCCGCCCAAGGGGCGCGAGGCCGTATCAACACGCGGCTCCGCCACGCGAACGC
>NZ_JBEXPR010000008.1:96393-281597 GCF_040612135.1 Streptomyces sp. NPDC006458
GCGACCAGCCCCACCCAGCAGACAGCACCACCGACCCGCCCAAGGGGCGCGAGGCCGTATCAACACGCGGCTCCGCCACGCGAACGCGACCAGCCCCACCCAGCAGACAACACCACCGACCCGCCCAAGAGGCGCGAGGCCGTATCAACACGCGGCTCCGCCACGCGAACGCGACCAGCCCTACCCAGCAGACAGCACCGCCGGCCCGCCCAAGGGGCGCGGGGCCGTATCAACACGCGGCTCCGCCACGCGAACGCGACCAGCCCCACCCAGCAGACAACACCACCGACCCGCCCAAGGGGCGCGGGGAACTGCGCGACAAGCCATGGAGCACCCGCAGCCGCACGATCAGAGCCAGAACCCACGCCGTAGGCGCCCAGCGAGACCGACACGCGTGTAAGTCTCGTCTCACCTGCACCAAAGCCCCCTCGTGAGCCTCACCCGCGGAGCGCCCCGGCCTTATTGTCTAAACGTCAGCCGCGCCCTAAGGAGCTCTCATGACCGCCCCCGTCATCCACTCGCTGCGCGAACAGATCCGCGAGCACATCCTGGAGGGGATCATCAGCGGTCGCTGGCAGCCGGGCGAGCGGATCGTGGAGCGCCGCATCGCCACGGAGCTGGAGGTCAGCCAGACGCCCGTCCGCGAGGCGCTGCGCGAGCTGGAGTCCCTCCGCCTGATCGAGTCGGCCCCCAACAAGGGCGTCCGGGTGCGCAACCTGACCGCGGCCGACCTGGAGGAGAGCTACCCCGTCCGGGCCGGTCTCGAGGCCATCGCGGCCGAGCTGGCGGCCGAGCGCCTGGCCGTGGACTGCTCGGCGCTGGAGCCGCACGTCGCCGCGCTGTACGAGGCCGATGCCAAGGCGGACGGCACGGCGCAGGTGCGGCACACGGTCGGCTTCCATCGCGAGATGGTCCGCGCGGCCGGAAACTCCGTGCTGCTGCACACCTGGGAGGGCCTCGGGATCGAGGTGTTCACCGCCCTGTCCATCCGCTGGCTGGGCACGGTGCAGCAGTCGTACGCCGAGGAGCACCAGGAACTGGTCGAGGCGTTCCGCCGCCGGGACCCGCGGATCGCGGAGCTTGTGAAGGCCCATGTGCTGGGCTGCGCGCCCCGTCATGAGGGCGAGCGCTGACAGAAGCTGACACGGGCGCGGACCGACACCCGAGCGGCCTCGCGCTCATACGCCGCCTCACCTGCGAAAACCTCTGGTGTGAGCGTCACCCGGTGCCACCGACGGAGGCACCCCGTGCCTACTTTCTCGTGATCAAGAGGTTTTCGCCCTCAACCCTTTGATCGATCATCGATCAGGGAGTTACAGTCGCCGACGGGCCGCGCGCGGAGCCGCATAACGGCACCGCTACCGAGGCTCCAGCCCTGTCCTGCCAAAGACCAAGGGCACCCCCCGACCCTTAACCGATGAGGGAACCCCCTTCGACTGAGGAAGGCGGCGACATGACCGACCCCAACGCCATCCAGACCAGCGAGCTGGACCAGCTCCACGACCGCGACCCGGAGGAGACCGCCGAATGGCAGGCCTCCCTGGACGCCGTCGCCCACGCTGCCGGCCCGCACCGTGCCGCGTACCTGATGCGCCGCACCCTGGAGCGCGCCGAGGCGGGCGGCATCGCGCTGCCGAAGCTCCTCGAGACGGACTACGTCAACACCATCCCCACCGCCGCCGAGCCGGATATGCCCGGTGACCCGGCGCTGGAGGCCCGTATCACCGCGTGGAACCGCTGGAACGCGGCGGCGATGGTGACCCGCGGCTCGAAATACGGCGTCGGCGGCCACATCGCCACCTTCGCCTCCGCGGCCTGGCTCTACGAGACCGGCTTCAACCACTTCTTCCAGGGCAAGGAGTCCGGCGCGGCGGCCGGCTCCGGCGACCAGCTCTACATCCAGGGCCACGCCTCCCCCGGCATCTACGCCCGCGCCTTCCTCGACGGACGGCTGACCGAGGCGCACCTGGACAACTTCCGCCAGGAGTCCGGCGGCGACGGCCTGCCCTCCTACCCGCACCCGCGCCGTCTGCCGTGGCTGTGGGAGTTCCCTACGGTGTCCATGGGCCTCGGCCCGCTGTCGGCCATCTACCAGGCCCGCTTCAACCGCTACCTCACCAACCGCGGTATCAAGGACGTCTCGTCCTCGCACGTGTGGGCGTTCCTCGGCGACGGCGAGATGGACGAGCCGGAGTCGACGGCGGCCCTGGCGCTCGCCGCGCGTGAGGAACTGGACAACCTCACCTTCGTCATCAACTGCAACCTCCAGCGCCTGGACGGCCCGGTCCGCGCCAACTTCAAGATCGTGCAGGAGCTGGAGGCCCAGTTCCGCGGCGCCGGCTGGAACGTCGTCAAGACGATGTGGGGCACCGCCTGGGACGAGCTGTTCGCGCTCGACACCACCGGCGCCCTGGTACGCCGGCTGCGCGAGGTACCGGACGCGCAGATCCAGACGTACCAGACCCGTGACGCCGCCTACATCCGCGAGAACTTCTTCGGGGCCGACCCCGCGCTCGTGGAGATGGCGAAGCTGCTGAGCGACGACAAGATCCTTGAGTGTTTCCACCTCTCGCGCGGTGGTCACGAGGCCCGCAAGGTCTTCGCCGCGTACAAGGCGGCCCTGGAGTTCAAGGGCGCGCCGACCGTGATCCTGGCCCAGACGGTCAAGGGCCACACCCTCGGCGAGGGCTTCGCGTCGAAGAACGCCAACCACCAGATGAAGAAGCTGACGGTGGACGAGTTCAAGACCATGCGCGACCTGCTGGAGCTGCCGATCTCCGACAGCGCCTTCGCCGACGGCCAGGTCCCCTACGCCCACCCCGGCGCCGACTCCCCCGAGGTCCGCTACCTCCAGGAGACCCGCGCGGCCCTCGGCGGCCCGGCCCCCGCGCGCCGGGTGCACGCCCTCGCCCCGCTGCCGGCCCCGGCCGAGAAGACCTTCGCCTCCTTCGACAAGGGCTCCGGCTCGCAGAACGTCGCCACGACGATGGCCTTCGTCCGTCTGATCAAGGACCTGGTCCGCGACAAGGAGACCGGTAAGCGCTGGGTGCCGATCGTCCCCGACGAGGCGCGCACCTTCGGCATGGAGTCGCTGTTCCCGTCGCTCGGGATCTACTCCCCCAAGGGCCAGACGTACGAGCCGGTCGACCGCGACCAGCTGATGTACTACAAGGAGGCCAAGAACGGCCAGATCCTCAACGAGGGGATCACCGAGGCCGGTTCGATGGCCGACTTCATCGCCGCTTCCACCGCGTACTCCACGCACGGCGAGGCGATGATCCCGTTCTACATCTTCTACTCGATGTTCGGCTGGCAGCGCACGGCCGACCAGATGTGGCAGCTCGGCGACCAGCTCGGCCGCGGCTTCCTCGTCGGCGCCACGGCCGGCCGCACCACACTGACCGGTGAGGGCCTCCAGCACGCCGACGGCCACTCGCCGGTGATCGCGGCGACGAACCCGGCGGCGCTGACGTACGACCCGGCGTTCGCCTACGAGGTCGCGGCGATCGTCAAGGAGGGTCTGCGCCGGATGTACGGCGAGGCCGCGCCGGGCGAGGACCAGGACGTCTTCTACTACCTGACCGTCTACAACGAGCCGATGCCGCAGCCGGCCAAGCCGTCCGCGGCCGGTATCGACGAGGGCATCGTCAAGGGTCTGTACCGCTTCAACACGGTGGAGTCGGCCGGCCTGAACGTGGCCGCGGCGAACGCGCCGCGCATCCAGCTGCTGGGCTCGGGCACGGCGATCCACTGGGCGCTCAAGGCGCAGCGGCTGCTGGCGGAGGAGTGGGGCGTGGCCGCCGACGTGTGGTCCGCGACGTCCTGGACGGAGCTGCGCCGCGACGCGCTGGAGGCCGACGCGGCCCTGCTGCGCGGCGAGGAGCGGGTCCCGTTCGTCCGCCAGGCGCTCCAGGGCGCGGAGGGCCCGGTGCTGGCCGTGTCGGACTACATGCGCCAGGTCCCGGACCAGATCGCGCAGTGGGTCGAGCAGGACTGGTCCTCCCTCGGTGCCGACGGCTTCGGCCTGTCCGACACCCGTGAGGCCGCCCGCCGTCACTTCGGCGTCGACGCCGAGTCGATCGTGGTCGCGGCGCTCGCCCAGCTCGTCAAGCGCGGCGAGGTGAAGGCGACCGCGGTCAAGGAGGCCCGGGAGAGGTACGGCCTGTAAGGATCCGGCTGTCGCGGAGGCCCCCCACATGATGTGGGGGGCCTCCTGCATGATGGGCGCATGCGCGCGGCCAGGCTGATCAAGATGGTGCTTCTGCTGCAGGGCCGGCCCTCCATGACGGCCGCCGAGCTGGCGCGGGAGCTGGAGGTGTCGGAGCGGACCGTGGCCCGGGACGCCCAGGCCCTGTCGGAGGCGGGGGTGCCCGTGTACGCCGACCGGGGGCGGACCGGCGGGTACCGGCTGATCGGGGGCTACCGGACCCGGCTGACCGGGCTGGCCCGCAACGAGGCCGAGGCCCTCTTCCTGTCCGGGGTGCCGGGGGCGCTGCGGGAGATGGGGCTGGAGGACACGGCCTCGGCGGCCCGGCTGAAGGTGTCGGCGGCCTTGCTGCCCTCCCTGCGGGACGCCTCGCGCACGGCGGCACAGCGCTTCCATCTGGACGCCCCGGGGTGGTTCAGCGAGCCGGAGACGCCCGAGCTGCTGCCCGCCGTGGCCGAGGCGGTGTGGGACGACCGCCGGGTCGCCGCGCGGTACCGGCGCGGGGACGGCGAGGTCGTACGCGTCCTGGAGCCCTACGGGCTCGTGCTGAAGGCGGGGCGCTGGTACCTGTGTGCCCGGGTGTCCGGGGACGGGGTGTTCCGGACGTACCGGATCGACCGGTTCGTCGGCGTGGAGCCCGAGGAGGAACGATTCCTCAGGGATGCGGACTTCGATCTGCCCGGGTTCTGGGCGCAGCAGGCCGAGCGGTTCGCGCGATCGCTGCTGCGGGCCGAGGTGGTCGTCCGGCTGACCGCGCGGGGCCTGCGCATGCTGCCGCACGTCGTCGACCCGCCGGCCGCGCGGGAGGCCCTCGCCGCGGCGGGCGCGCCCGGCCCGGACGGCCGCGTCGAGCTGACGCTGCGGGTGGAGTCGGAGGAGGTCGCCCACACCCAGCTCACCGCCCTCGGCCCGGAGGCGGAGGTACGGGCACCGGCCTCGCTGCGCGCCCGCTTCGCCCAGGACGCGCGGCGGCTGGCGGAGCTGTACGGGCGGGGGTGAGGCGGGGCCGGGCGGGCGCGGGGGGAATCCGTGCGGTGAAGCCGTGTCAGCCGGGCGGAAGGGGCCCAGCACGGCTGAGGCGGGGCCCGGCGGGCACGGGGGAAACCCGTGCGGCGCGAAGCCGCGTCAGCCGCGCGGGAGCGGGTGAGGCGGGCGCGGGGGGAATCCGTGCGGCGCGAAGCCGTGTCAGCCGGGCGGAAGGGGCCCAGCACGGCTGAGGCGGGGCCCGGCGGGCGCGGGGGAAACCCGTGCGGCGCGAAGCCGCGTCAGCCGCGCGGGAGCGGGTGAGGCGGGCGCGGGGGAAACCCGTGCGGCAAAGCGCGCGGAAAGGGCCCAGCACGGCTGAGGCGGGGCCGGGCGGGCGCGGGGGAAACCCGTGCGGCGAAGCCGCGTCAGCCGCGCGGGAGCGGGTGAGGCGGGCGCGGGGGGAATCCGTGCGGCGCGAAGCCGTGTCAGCCGAGCGGAAAGAGCCCAGCACGGCTGAGGCGGGGTCCGGCGGGCGCGCGGGGAATCCGCGCGGCGAAGCCGTGTCAGCCGGGCGGGAGCGTGAGGCGGGCGCGGGGGAAACCCGTGCGGCGCGAAGCCGTGTCAGCCGGGCGGAAGGGGCTGAGGCGGGGCCGGGCGGGCGCGGGGGAAACTCGTGCGGTGAAGCCGTGTCGGCCGGGCGGGAGGGCGGTGCGGCGCGGGCCGTGTCGACGCGCGGGAGGGCGGTGCGGTGAAGCCGTGTCAGCCGGGCGGGAAAGCGGCGCCTTTCCACGTGCGTCGCCGGAGCGTAGGCCCGATGCTGGACCAGTGATGGACGAGACGGAGTTCTGGGCGCTGATCGACACCGCCCGCGAGGCCGCCGAGGGTGATCCCGAGGACCAGGCCGACCTGCTGGTGGAGCGGCTCACCGGGCTGGACCCGGAGTCCGTGCTCGATTTCGCCCGGCACTTCGAGTCCCGCTACAACCGTGCCTACAGCTGGGACCTGTGGGGTGCCGCCTGGGTGCTGCTCGACGGGGCCAGCGACGACGCCTTCGACTTCTTCCGGTGCTGGCTGATCGGCCAGGGCCGGGACGTGTTCGAGGGCGCGCTGCACGATCCGGACGCGCTGGCCGAGCTGCTGGGGGACTTCGACGAGGAGATCGACGGCGACGGCGAGGAGCTGGGCTACGCCGCCGACGAGGCCTACGAGCAGCTCACCGGCACCGTCGCCCCCGATCTCGGCATCCCGCCCGCGCCCTCGGAGCCGGAGGGCACGCCGCTGGACTTCGAGAACGACCAGGAACTGGCCGCGCGCCATCCCCGGCTGTGGGAGCGGTTCAGGGACTAGAGGCGGCCGTACGCGACGCCGCCGCGCGGCCCGCCCCGCGGGCGAACGGCGGGATCGCGCCGGACGGGCCCTGGCGTCCGCCCGGTCTCAGGCCCGCCCCTGGAGGCGGGCCGCGAGCTGTCTGATCTCCGGCAGCAGGGCCGCCAGGGAGGCTCCGGGGCAGCTGGTCATGAACGCGTCGGTGTGCCCGGCGAGGGCGGGCAGCACGGCGGAGGTGCCCGCGCTGAACCGGCTGCGGCTGTTGCTGGAGACGAGCCGCACGGTGGCGCGCGGGTCGGTGTCCGACAGGCCCAGCTTCCACGCGGCGAGCGCGGCGATGGCGTCGGTCATCACCCGCGGCACCCGTACACCCGCGGTGAAGGTGCCGATCGCGGCGATCCCGGCGGTGCGGTGGTTGAAGCCCTGCGTGTGGGCGCCGGTGACGGCCCGGGTGATGCCGCCCGCGCGGCCCTCGTAGATGATCCCGCAACGGTCGACGAGGAAGTTGTAGCCGATGTCGTCCCAGTCGCGGGCGCCGGTCTGGCCGGCGTACAGGTAGCGGATGATGCGGGGCGTCTCGGCGCAGTCGTAGGCGTTGGGCGAGTCGGTGTGGTGCACGAAGACGGCCATGACCCGGTCGTCGTAGCGCGGCGGCGGCGGACGGCCGGGAGTGGCCTCCTCGGTGAGCCAGGCCGAGCGGGGCACGATCACCGGCCGGGGCGCGGTGTGCGCGACCGTGGTGGGCCGGGCCTCGGACGGCCGGTCCGTGGGTGCCCGCTCGACGCCGCTCGCGCACAGCGCCAGCACGACCACCGCGGCCACACCGGGCAGAGGGCCCAGCACGACCGGCGCCCAGCCCGGTATCCGTACGCGACGACGGCGACGCGCCACCGTGGTTCTTCGGAACGCCGCTCGAAAGGCACGCATGGACCCACTGTCCGACGGTTCCGTTACGCCCGCGATGTGTGCTCTGCCACCCGGTGGAACCATCGTCCCGGTCTGCGACGTTTTCCTCAGTGCAGGCAAACGTGGCTGATCACCGGGCCCGTCCCCCACGTACCAATGGGGTCAGAGAAGAGAGGCGGCTCCGTGGACCTGGTCGACATCCTTCTGCTGCTGGTGATCCTGGTCTACGCCGCTTCCGGATACCGGCGCGGCCTGGTGGCCGGCTGTGTCTCGCTCGCCGGGTTCGTGGGCGGTGCGGTGGTCGGGGTGTGGGTGCTGCCGTGGGTGATGGAGCCGGTCTCCGCGGGCACCACGGCGACCACGGCGACCGCGCTGTGCGTGGTGCTGCTCCCGGCGGTGCTGGGCCATGAGCTGGCCGGCCGCCTCGCGCTGCGGGTGCGGCGGGAGCTGGACCGGGGGCCGCTGAGAGTGGCGGACGGCGTCGGCGGGGCGGTGGCGAACTCGGTGGCCGTGCTCATCGTGGCCTGGGTGGCGGCGAGTGTGCTGGCCGCGTCCTCCTCGCCGCTGCTGACGACGGCGATCCGCGACTCCCGGCTGCTGGGGACGGTTCAGCAGGTCATGCCGGACACCACCCCGGCATGGTTCTCCCGGGCCACGTCCGCGCTGACGGAGGCGGGCTTCCCGCAGGTGTTCAACCCGTTCGAGAGCGAGTCGACCGCCGAGGTGGCCCGGCCCTCCGGGGACAACGTCACGCCCGCCGCGACCCGGGCCGCCCAGCGCGGCACGGTCAAGATCGAGGGCTCCTCCGGCACCCAGGGCCGCGAGGGCAGCGGGTTCGTGTACGCGCCGGAGCATGTGATGACCAACGCCCATGTGGTGGCCGGCATCGACGAGCCGGGCGTGCGGACCGGCGGGGCCGGGCGCTCGTACGAGGCCCGGGTGGTGCTCTTCGACCCGGACAAGGACGTGGCCGTGCTGTACGTGCCGGGGCTGCGGGCGCCCGTCCTGCCCTTCGACGCCACGGCCGGGCGCGGGGACGCGGCCGTGGTCGCCGGCTACCCGGAGGACGGCGGCCTCGACCTCCGGGCGGCCACCGTCGCGAGCCGGCTCCAGGCGCGCGGGCAGAACATCTACAGCGACGAGGCGGTCACCCGCGAGATCTACTCGATCCGCTCCACGGTCCGGCCCGGCAACTCCGGCGGCCCGCTGCTGACCACCGACGGCCGGGTGTACGGCGTGGTCTTCGCCCGCTCCACCTCGGACGCCGAGACGGGGTACGTCCTGACGGCGGCCGAGGTCGCCCCCGAGGCGGCACGCGCGGCTGACGCGACCGCGCCGGTGGACACGGGCGAGCTGGTCACGTCGTAGGACACGGCCGGGCGCCGCCGGGCCCTCGGGTCGCGTCAGATCAGCCGCTGTCCCATGGTCACATCGTCCACGTACCGCCCGTCCAGGAAGAACTCCTCCGGCTGCACGCCCTCCACGACGAAGCCCTCCGCCTCGTAGAGCCAGCGCGCGGTCGTGTTGTACCCGAGCACGCGCAGGGTGATCCGGCGCGCTCCACGTGCCCGTGCCTCCAGGACGGCCGCCCGCACCAGCGCGCGTCCGACGCCCTTGCCGCGCGCGGCGCCGTCCACGGCGAGGCCGCGGATCTGGCGGACGTGCGCGTTCGACGCGAGCGGGGTCGGGAAGCCGAGCCGTACGTATCCCACCAGCCGTCCGTCGAGTTCGGCGACGAGATGGTCGCCCGGTCCGGCGTGCTCCCGGAAGAACGGCTCCTGCGGTCCCGGCCGCGGGGTGACCGCGTGCAGCGAGGACCAGGTGACATGGTCGAGGCGGCTCAGAGCGCTCTCGTCGTCTGGGGAGGCGGGGCGTACGCGTATCTGCGGATCCGGCATGGCGGTCACTGTACGGCGGCCTGGGCGGGGTCGGTCCCCGGATTTTCCCCCGCGCCCGGCAGGATAGGGGGCATGGAGCGTGCGCGAATCGTGGTGGCCGGGGCTTCCGGGCTCATCGGCAGGGCACTGGTGGAGTCCTTGACGGCGGACGGGCATGAGGTGGTGCGGCTGGTGCGCCGGCAGCCGAGTGCGGCGGACGAGGCGCGATGGGACCCGCGGGGCGGGCACGTGGACGCATCCGCGCTGTCCGGATGCGACGCGGTGGTGAACCTGGCGGGCGCCGGGGTGGGCAACCGGCCCTGGACCAAGGGGTACAGGGAGGAGATCCGCGCCAGCCGGGTGCTGGGCACCCGCACGCTGGCGCGGGCCGTCGCCGCGCTGGAGAGACGCCCGCGGGTCTTCGTGGGCGGCAGCGCGATCGGCTGGTACGGGGACACCGGGCAGCGCGCGGTCGACGAGGACGCGCCCGCCGGGCAGGGCTTCCTGCCCTCGGTGTGCGTGGAGTGGGAGGCGGCGGCCGCGCCCGCGCAGGAGGCGGGGGTGCGGACGGTGTTCGTCCGCACGGGACTTGTGGTGGCGCGCGGCGGCGGGGCGTGGGGGAAGCTGTTCCCGCTGTTCAAGGCCGGGTTGGGGACGCGCTTCGGGGACGGCCGGCAGTACTGGTCCTATGTCGCGCTGCGCGACGAGGTGGCCGCGATCCGGCATCTGATCGACCGCGACGACCTGTCGGGGCCGTTCAACGTGACCGCGCCGAAGCCGCTGACGAACCGTGAGATCACCGCGGTGATGGGGCGGGTGCTGAACCGGCCCGCCGTGCTCTCGGCACCCGCGCCGGTGCTGAAGCTGGCGCTGGGCGACATGGCGGGCGAGGTGCTGATCAGCCAACGGGTGCTGCCGAGACGGCTGTTGGAGTCGGGGTTCGTGTTCGCGCTGCCCGGGATCGAGGAGGCCGTCCGCGCGGCGCTCGACTGAACGTCCGGCGTGCCGGCGGGAAAGGACTCCGCGGAACCCTCGGGAAGAACCTTCCGGAAAAGGGGAGTCGGCGACCATGTGCGACCGCCGTGCGACCGTGCCCTGCCCATGCGCGACTGCCGCCGATCGCTCGCGGTCCTAACCTCGACGCGGACTCGGGTATCCCCGGAGCCTATTGGGGGCATGACGTCTCCACCGGCCGCGCAACCTCGAGGAGGGGCACGTGCTACAGCCCGCGTTTCAGGCGGACGTCGTCGTGGTGGGAGCCGGGGTCGCCGGACTCTCCGCAGCACAGAGACTGACCAGCGCAGGGGTCAGTACAGCCGTTCTGGAAGCCGCCCCCTGCCCGGGCGGCCGCATGTCGACCGAGAAGGTCGACGGGTTCCGGCTCGACCGGATCGGGCAGCTGCTGTCCACGGCGTATCCGGAGCTCGCCTTGACACCCGGCCTCGGCGCACTCGTCCTGCGCCGGTTCGATCCGGGCGTCCTGCTGCACGGTGACGGACGCCGGCACCGCGTCGGCGCCCCCGTGCAGCGAGGAAGCGCGAGGGGCGCACTGCATGCTGTGCGCGCCTTCGCGAGCGCCCCCCGTCCCCAGCAGCCCGGCAACCCGGTCGGTACCGCCGTCGACCAGGCCCGGCTGGGTGCGGCGCTGTCCCGCATCGCCGCCGTACCGGTCGAGCGGCTGCTGGCCCGGCCGGAGGCGCCCGCGGGCCGGGCTCTCGCCGCCCGCGGTCTGCCCGCCCGCACGGTCGACGGCTTTCTGCGTCCGCTCCTCGCCGCGCTGCTGTGCGACCCCGAGCTGACCACGTCCAGCCGGTGCGCCGACCTCGCCCTGCGGGCCTTCGCGGCCGGACGGCTGTGCGTGCCGGAGGGCGGCGCCGAGGTGCTGCCGGAGCTCCTGGCCCGCACCCTGCCGCCGGGCACGGTCCATACCGGCGTCCGCGTCACCTCGGTGTCCACCACCTCGGTGACGACGGCCGAGCACGGCGAGTTCCGGTGCCGGGCGGTCCTGCTGGCCACGGACGCCCGTACCGCCGCCGACCTGCTCCCCGGCCTGCGGGTGCCGGACTTCCACCCGGTGACGGTGCTGCACCACACCACCGACATGCCGCCGCGGACCGGCGCCTCACTGCTGCTGGACGCCGACCGGGGCGGCCCGGTCGCCCACACCGCGGTGATCAGCGAGGTGGACCCGACCAGGGCGCCCGCGGGCAGGGCGCTGATCAGCTCGACGGTCCTCGGCACCCCGCCGGAGGATGTCGACACGGCCGTGCGCACACACCTCGCGCGCCTGTACGGCACCTCGACCGCCCGCTGGGAGACCCTCGCCGTCCACCACACCGCCGAGGCGGTGCCCGCCATGCGCCCGCCCCACGACCTCCTGCGCCCGGTACGCCTGCTGGCGGGCCTGTACGTCTGCGGCGACCACCGGGACACCAGCTCGGTCCAGGGCGCACTGCACTCGGGCCACCGCGCCTCCACGGCGATCCTGACCGACCTGGGAGCGGCGGGCGACCTGCGCGGCGCGGCGCCCCTGCCCTCGACCCGGGCCGCCTGACGTCACCCGGGCGGGGCTGGGCCGCAACGGCTTGCGGCCCCGCCCCGCCGGGTGCGCGACCGGTCTGCGGGGCCGACCGCGCGGAGCCCGGTCGGGCCCGCGGCGGCACCACGCGTGCACGCCGGCGGACGGAACCGGGGAGACGGACCGCTACCCCAGCGCGGCGACCTTGTCGCGATATCCCCGCACGGGTGCCGCGTCCCGGTACGGCTCCAGCCTCCGCTCGAAGTCCCTGATGTACTCCACCGCCCGCACCGACCGCATCTCCACGGCCTGTCCGGCCGCCTCGGCACCCAGCGCACAGGCCTGGTCCAGTTCGCCCAGCCCCAGCCGCGCGGTGGCCAGCACCACGCGGCAGAACAGCCTGCTGCGGGCGAACCCCGGTGCCCGCAGTTGCAGGGACCGCTCCGCGTGCTGCGCGGCCGCGCGGAACTGCTGGAGATCCCGATGGCAGTGCCCGAGTTCGTCGGCGAGCTGCGCCTCGTCGTAGAACCGGGCCCAGTGCGGCACCTCGTCACCGGGCCGGGCCGCCTCCAGCGCGCGCTCGGCCCGGACGAGGGACGCGGTGCAGGCCCGCACCTCCCCCAGCACCCCGTGCCCGCGCGCCTCGGCGGCGTGCAGCAGTGCCTGCACGACGGGCGGCGCAGAGCCCCCGACGCCCTGCTGGGCGACCCGGGCCAGCTGCACGGCCTCCCGCCCGTGGCCGAGGTAGACGGCCTGCCGGCTCATGGTGACCAGCACATAGGAGCCGTAGGACCGGTCCGCCGCGGCCTGGGCGAGCCGGAGCGCCTGCACGAAGTACCGCTGGGCGAGCCCGTGCGCGGCGATGTCGTACGAGGTCCAGCCGGCCAGCCGGGTCAGATCAGCGGCCGCGGCGAACAGCCGGCGCCCGGTGTGCTCGCCGTAGGAGCCCCGCAGCATCGGCTCGCACTCGTGCTCCAGGTAGCGCACCAGGGCCTGGCGGGCGTGGCCGCCGCCGTACATGTCGTCCAGGGTGCGGAACAGGTCGCCCACCGAGCGCAGCGCCGAGATGTCGCCGCCGGTGACCCGCTGGCCGGGACCGCGCTCGGCCTGGCCGCGCTGGCGGGGCACGGCGGGACGGCCCTGCGCGGGCACCCGGGCCGGCTGGTCGCCGCGGCCGACCTTCTCGTCGGCCCGGCCGATCAGCCAGTCCCGGCTGGGCACCACGAGCCCGGCCGGGGTGAACGCGATCTTGCGCAGCTCGGCATGGCTGCCGGAGTCCTTGCGCCACAGGCCGCTGACGATGTCGACGGCCTCCTCGGGGCCGCCCGCGAACTCCAGCCCGGCGTAGACCGGGGCGCAGGCGTCCAGGCCGAGGTCCTGGGCGGTGAGCCGGCGGCCGAGGCGCCGGGTGAAGACCTCGGCGATCAGCGCGGGAGTGGTGCCCCGTGGCTGCTGGCCGCGCAGCCAGCGGGTGACCGATGTCTTGTCGTATCTGAGATCGAGCCCGTGCTCCAGACCGAGCTGATCCACTCGACGGGCGAGACCCGCGTTGGAGAACCCCGCTTCTGCGATGAGCGCGGCGAGCTGACGGTTGGGAGTGCGTTGCGCGGGTCGTTCCGTCATTTGCGGTGCGATCTCCTGCCTTCCGGGCCATCCGAAGTGCCTGGAATTGCCTGTGAGCAGCCCTTATGGCCTTATGAACGGCGCGAATGTAGCGGAGCGTAAGCAGGCCGTCGCACACTTCGGCACCCATTCATCCGATCGTGTGAGGATTGGCCTCAGAGCTGACGTGCGACGGGGAGTCGTACAGTGGCGTGGGCGCGGTTCGTGCCTTACGACTTCTAGGAGGCGCTTGCCGTGAGTGAGCTGCGGTTCGTGCGTATGGGGTTCGGTGCCGAGGCCGTCGAGTACAACCAGGCGTGGGACGAGCAGCGCCGGGTGCACGCGGCGCGGTTCGCCGACGAGGTCCCGGACACCGTGCTGCTCCTGGAGCACCCGCCCGTCTACACGGCCGGCCGGCGCACCTCCGACGACGAGCGCCCGCTGGACGGCACGCCGGTCGTGGACGTGGACCGCGGCGGCAAGATCACCTGGCACGGGCCGGGCCAGCTCGTCGGCTACCCGATCCAGAAGCTGCCCCGCCCGGTGGACGTGGTCGCGCACGTCCGGCGGCTGGAGGAGGCCCTGATCCGCGTGTGCGCGGAGTTCGGGCTGGAGACCACCCGGGTCGAGGGCCGCAGCGGGGTGTGGGTGCTCGGCGACCCGGTGGAGCGGCGCCCGTCGCTCGGCGGCCTCTCCCTGGACTTCGACCCCCGGCTGCACGACGAGGAGTTCGACCCGCGGCTGAACGGCCCGGAGTACGCCCCGTCCAACGCCGGCCAGCGCCGCGAGGACCGTAAGATCGCCGCGATCGGCATCCGCGTGGCCAAGGGCGTGACCATGCACGGCTTCGCCCTGAACGTGAACCCGGACAACGTCTGGTTCGACCGGATCATCCCCTGCGGCATCCGTGACGCGGGGGTCACCTCCCTTGCCAACGAACTGGGCCGCGACATCACGATCGCCGAGATCCTGCCGGTCGCGGAGCGGCATCTGCGGGACGTGCTGGAGAACGCGGACCTCAGGCCCCGTGTGATCGAGAAGACACCCGCCGCCTAGAGGGAATGGACCCCCGAGCCCTGAGGTTGGCCTCACGGGAAGGGCCCGGTGAGCACGGGCGTACCCTGGTGTACGCCGAAGAATCGAAGACTACGGTCTCAGTAGTCAGCAGGGAGCCTGTCGTGTCCGCAGTCGCACCCGACGGACGCAAGATGCTGCGCCTGGAGGTCCGCAACAGCCAGACCCCCATCGAGCGCAAGCCCGAGTGGATCAAGACGCGGGCGAAAATGGGTCCCGAGTACACCAAGATGCAGAACCTGGTGAAGGGCGAGGGCCTGCACACGGTCTGCCAGGAAGCCGGCTGCCCCAACATCTACGAATGCTGGGAGGACCGCGAGGCCACCTTCCTCATCGGCGGCGACCAGTGCACCCGCCGCTGCGACTTCTGCCAGATCGACACCGGCAAGCCCGAGGCCCTCGACCGCGACGAACCCCGCCGCGTCGGCGAGTCCGTGGTCACCATGGACCTCAACTACGCCACCATCACCGGCGTCGCCCGTGACGACCTGGAGGACGGCGGCGCCTGGCTCTACGCCGAGACCGTCCGCCAGATCCACGGGCAGACCGCCTCCCGCGAGGCCGGCCGCACCAAGGTCGAGCTCCTCGCCCCCGACTTCAACGCGGTCCCCGAGCTGCTGGCCGAGGTCTTCGCCTCCCGCCCCGAGGTCTTCGCCCACAACATCGAGACCGTCCCGAGGATCTTCAAGCGCATCCGCCCCGGCTTCCGCTACGAGCGCTCCCTGAAGGTCATCACCGAGGCCCGCGACTTCGGCCTGGTCACCAAGTCGAACCTGATCCTCGGCATGGGCGAGACCCGCGAAGAGGTCAGCGAGGCCCTCCAGCAGCTCCACGACGCCGGCTGCGAGCTCGTCACCATCACCCAGTACCTGCGCCCCTCCCTGCGCCACCACCCCGTCGAGCGCTGGGTCAAGCCCCACGAGTTCGTGGAGCTCAAGGAGGAGGCCGAGCAGATCGGCTTCTCCGGCGTCATGTCCGGCCCGCTGGTCCGCTCCTCCTACCGCGCCGGCCGGTTGTATCAGATGGCCGTCGAGAAGCGCGGCGATTTCCAGGCCGTCCAGGCGGTGTGAGTCCCGGCGCCGCTCACCGGGCGCCAAGGCCCGTGTGAATTCAGGCACAAGCAACTACCCGCTGGTAAAGGGGAGTTGAGCACGGCCCCGGCCGTCCCCGCAGATGGGGGCGCGCGCGGGGGCCGTGCTCGTGTTCGCGAGCACCCGGCAGGCTCCGCGAAAAGGTTTCATTGCTGTTTGACCCCTCGGTCACGTCCTGGTAACACCAAACAGTGACGCTTGACTCACTCCACGTAGACAGACCGAGGGGGCCCTTCGCGATGCAGGCAGCACCGGTACGTGCCACCGCCATCCCGTCCTTCACCGACGCCCTGCGCACCGTCGAGTCGCTGCTGATGAGCAGTGGCCAGCGCACGGCCCGCCGCAACGCCTGGACCTCCGTCCTGGAGGACCGTGCCCGCGCCAAGGACCGCGTCGAGGCGCAGCGGTTCCTGGAGCAGGCCGCCTCCGGCCGTTCCTGACCGGTCCTGGCCCACGGCTGCCCCCTCCCTGTCCGCCCGACGGCACTGGGCGTCGTCCGCGCTCCCGGGGCCACGTAGACTTCGTGCCATGGCGAGGCAGGAAAACGCGGCGGAGGCCGCCAACCCCGGGCGACTGAAGCAGATCGCTCTGACCTACAAGATGACCCGCAGGGCCGACAAGAAGATCGGTCTTGTACTCGCGGCTGTCGGAATCGTCACCTTCGGTGTCTTCCTCGCGATCGGCTTCTTGATCGGGCACCCCATCTATCTCGGCATCCTGGGCGTGCTGCTCGCCTTCCTCGCGACGGCGATCGTGTTCGGGCGCCGGGCGGAGCGGGCCGCTTTCGGTCAGATGGAGGGCCAGCCGGGCGCTGCCGCGGCCGTGCTGGACAACATCGGCCGGGGCTGGACGACCACCCCCGCGGTGGCGATGAACCGCAACCAGGACGTGGTGCACCGGGCTGTCGGCAAGGCCGGCATCGTCCTGGTCGCCGAGGGCAACCCGAACCGGGTCAAGACCCTGCTGGCCGCCGAGAAGAAGAAGATGAACCGCATCGTGGCGGACGTGCCGGTGACCGACGTCATGGTGGGCGCGGGCGAGGGCCAGGTGGAGCTGAAGAAGCTGCGCACGACCATGCTGAAGCTGCCGCGCGTCCTGACCGGCCCGCAGGTCACCGCGACCAACGACCGGCTGCGCGCGCTCGGCGACCTGATGAGCAACATGCCGCTGCCGAAGGGTCCGATGCCGAAGGGCATGAAGCTGCCGAAGGGCGGCCAGAAGGGCCGCTGACCATCCCGTGAACATGGCGAAGGGGCGCCCGGTGATCGTCACCGGGCGCCCCTTCGCCGTGTGTCGCAGCGCGCCGTGCGCTCCGGGTCAGATGCGGACCTCGACCGTGCGGGCCAGCCGGTCGTGCAGGCCGCGGCCGTCGCGGTCCCAGATGAGCGCGGGGATCGCCAGGCACAGCAGCACCGTGCGGATCAGGCTCCGCACCGGGCTGACGGTCTTGGTGTCGACGGTGATCACCCGGAGGCCGAAGACTCGCTTGCCGGGCGTGGAGCCGATCGTGCCGACGGTCAGGGCGCTCAGCACGAAGAAGATCAGCAGGGCCCAGTTGCCGGTCGACTGGCCGTAGCCGTCGGTGATCAAGCCGTATGCGATGAGCAGGCACACCGCCCAGTCGACGGCGAGGGCGCCGAGGCGCCTGCCGGGACGGGCGACCGAGCCGGGCCCCTGGCGCGGCAGACCGAGTTGCTCACCGGGGTGTCCGAGGTCGGCACCCGCTTCCTCCATGGCCGCGCGGGGGCCGGAGAGCCATGATCCGATTGCTTGCCTCTTGTCCACCCGTACACGGTACTGCGCCCTATTTCGACCGAGGCACGGCGGGGTGTGTCGGAGCTACTGTGGACAGTGGGCCGGTTAACTTCTGCGAAACAAATGGGTCACGCCTGAGAAATCACCCGTACCTAGGGTCGGGACGAGCGTGTGCCACCGCACTGGCCGCACCAACGATCTACCACCCCGGCATGGCGGTCGGGAGTAGGAGGAGCTGGATGTTCCAGAACGCCGACGAGGCCAAGAAGTTCATCGCGGACGAGGACGTCAAGTTCGTCGACGTCCGCTTCTGCGACCTGCCGGGCGTCATGCAGCACTTCACCGTGCCCGTCGAGGCGTTCGACCCGGACGAGGAGCTCGCCTTCGACGGTTCGTCGATCCGCGGCTTCCAGGCCATCCACGAGTCCGACATGGCGCTGCGTGCGGACCTGTCGACGGCCCGTGTCGACCCGTTCCGCCGCGACAAGACGCTCAACGTCAACTTCTTCATCCACGACCCGATCACGGGCGAGCAGTACTCCCGTGACCCGCGCAACGTGGCGAAGAAGGCGGAGGCGTACCTGGCGTCGACCGGTATCGCGGACACCGCGTACTTCGGTCCCGAGGCCGAGTTCTACGTCTTCGACTCGGTCCGCTTCGCTACCGGCGCGAACGAGTCCTTCTACCACATCGACTCCGAGGCGGGTGCCTGGAACACCGGCGCCCTGGAGAACAACCGTGGTTACAAGGTCCGCTACAAGGGCGGCTACTTCCCGGTCCCGCCGGTCGACCACTTCGCCGACCTGCGCGCCGAGATCTCCCTGGAGCTGGACAAGCAGGGCCTGAAGGTCGAGCGCCAGCACCACGAGGTGGGCACCGCCGGCCAGGCCGAGATCAACTACAAGTTCAACACGCTGCTCGCCGCGGCCGACGACCTCCAGCTCTTCAAGTACATCGTGAAGAACGTGGCCTGGCGCAACGGCAAGACCGCGACCTTCATGCCGAAGCCGATCTTCGGTGACAACGGCTCGGGCATGCACGTGCACCAGTCGCTGTGGACCAACGGCGACCCGCTGTTCTACGACGAGGCCGGCTACGCGGGCCTGTCGGACATGGCCCGCTACTACATCGGCGGCATCCTCAAGCACGCCCCGTCGCTGCTGGCCTTCACCAACCCGACGGTGAACTCCTACCACCGTCTGGTGCCGGGCTTCGAGGCGCCGATCAACCTGGTGTACTCGCAGCGCAACCGCTCCGCGGCCATGCGTATCCCGATCACGGGCTCCAACCCGAAGGCCAAGCGTGTGGAGTTCCGCGCGCCCGACTCCTCCGGCAACCCGTACCTGGCCTTCTCGGCCCTGCTGCTCGCGGGCCTGGACGGCATCAAGAACAAGATCGAGCCGGCCGAGCCGATCGACAAGGACCTCTACGAGCTGGCTCCCGAGGAGCACGCGGGCGTCGCCCAGGTCCCCACCTCCCTCGGCGCCGTCCTCGACGCCCTGGAGTCCGACCACGAGTTCCTCCTCCAGGGCGACGTGTTCACGTCCGACCTGATCGAGACCTGGATCGACTTCAAGCGCACCAACGAGATCGCCCCGCTGCAGCTGCGTCCGCACCCGCACGAGTTCGAGCTCTACTTCGACGTGTGATCGACGCGCCGACCAGGCGCTGATCCCCGCGTGATACGCCCGTGCCCCGCCGTTTGTACCGACGGCGGGGCACGGGCGTATGTTTTGCACGGAGGAGTTTTCGAACGCGTCCGAGGCGACACGGGGGGCCGTACATGCCGACGCACGAGCAGGACGACGACCGGGGCCGGGAGTACGACCTGCGCTGGGCGGACTCCGCCGAGCGCAAGGAGCCCTCGGCCCGCGCCCGGATGCTCGCGGCCCGCTGGAAGCACAACCCGCCCGGCCCGGTCCCCTTCCGCCCCGAACCGGGCCCCTCCCGCCCCCGCCGATCCTCCTGGGTCTCCACCGTCGTGGTCCTCGGCGTCGTGGCCGGGGTGATCGTCCTGATCGGCTACCTGAACACGCGCTCGCCGTACTGACCCCGCGAGCCTCCCGCCCGCGGTGAGGTGCGCGTATTTCGCGCGACCGGTCGCCGTGCCTCGCTCTACGATCGTCCGGCCGGAAGGGGGCGATGGTGAGCGAGGAGATCTGGGTCGGCGGGGTGGGTGCGATGCTGCTGGCCGAGGGCATCCCGCTGCGGACCGCGCTGTATGTGACGGACCCGGCCAAGTGGACGGCGTTCGATCTGGGCGTGCGTGACCACTGCCCGCCCGCGCTGCTGCCCTCGGCGGAGCGCGTGCGGCCCGGACGGCTGCGCTCCCGTCTCCTGCGCGTCAAGGACCTCACCGAGCCCGAGCTGGCGCTCGCCCTGTGCCACCACGACGGCCGCGTCCGTGAGGCCGCCCTGGACAGGGCCGCGGACCGTCCCGACCTGCTGCCCCTCCTCGTCATCCGCAGCGCGGACTGGGTCGCGCCCGTGCGGGAGCGGGCGCGGGCGCTGCTGGCCGAGCGTCTGGACGTGCCCCGCGCGGCGGCCCTCGCGCCGCTGATCCTGCGGGTGGGCCGCAGGGAGCGTGGTACCCACGCCGTGGAGCTGCTCGGCGAGGTTCTGCGCCTGGCCCCGCCCGAGCTGCTGCGTCCGCTGTGCGGCGCCGAGGACCGGGCCGTACGCCGCTTCGCCGTGCGGCTCGCGGTGCGGCTCGGGTACTTCTCCCCCGCCGAACTGGCCCGCACCGCCGCACGCGACAGCGACGTCACCCTCCAGGACCTGTGCGCCGACACGGCTCTGGCCGCCGTACGGGAGAGCGGGGCGTACGACGACGTCCTGCCTGCCCTGCTCGGGGCACGGGGTCCGCGGCCGCGGGCCGCCGGGGTCACCGCGCTGCGGACGGCGGGGCGGTACGCGCAGGCGGAGCCGTTTCTCGCCGACCGGTCGGCGCTGGTGCGGGCCTGCGCACGGTACGTCGTGCGGCAGGGCGAAGGCGATCCGGTGACCTGGTATCGCGAGCGGTGTGCCGTGGAGGCCGTGCCCGGCGCGGTCATCGGGCTCGCCGAGTGCGGGGACCGGGCGGACGCGGCGCTGCTGTGGACGCTGATCGACCACCCGACGCCCGCAGTGCGGGCGCGGGCGGTGGCCGGGCTGCGGCTGCTGGACTCCGTGGACGCCGGGCGGCTGCTGCCGCTGCTCGACGACCCGGCGCCCTCGGTCGTACGGGAGACCACCCTCGCACTGCTGCCGTCCGCGCGGAGCCTGCCGCAGGACTGGCTGAGCGAGCGGGCCGCGCCCGACCGGCCCCGGCAGGTGCGCCTGGCCGCGTTCCGGCTGCTTCACGCCTGCGACGGACTGACGCGGCTGCGGGCGGCGGTGGCGCTGCTGGACGACTGTGACCCCAAGATGCGCGCCTGGGCCGAGTCGTCCGTGCAGGGCTGGCACGCGGGCCCGCGGGTGCCGTTGTGCGACCCGGAGGTCGGGGCGTTGCTGGACCGGGCCGGGTATCTGTTCAGCGACTACGTGCTGGTCCGGCGCAAGCGGGAGGCGGGGCTGCCGGCCTGAGCAGGCGACGGCCGGTCGAGCGGGGCCCACGGGTGCACACTGGGCAGTGGGACGAGTGTTTGAGTGCAGGGTGGTGCATCATGCACAGCCGCTTTAGGAACGATCGGCGGCTGACCGTGCGGATGACGGTCACGCTGTTCCTGCTCGGGCTGCTCTACGTGGCGTTCGTGGCCGCGTTGATCGTGCTGCTGAAGTCCTGGGTGCTGGTCGTGCTGGTCGCGGCCGGGCTGCTGGGGGCGCAGTACTGGTTCTCGGACCGCATCGCGCTGTACGCGATGCGCGGGCGGGTCGTGGAGCGGGAGGAGTATCCCGAGCTGCACGCCGTGGTGGACCGGCTGTGCGCGCTGGCGGACATGCCGAAGCCGGTGGTGGCGGTGTCGGCGATGGACATGCCGAACGCGTTCGCGACCGGGCGCAATCCCGACAACGCGGTGGTGTGCGTGACGACCGGACTGCTGCGCAGGCTGGGGCCGGGCGAGCTGGAGGGGGTGCTCGCGCACGAGCTGTCGCACGTGGCGCACAAGGACGTCGCGGTGATCACGGTCGCGTCGTTCCTAGGGGTGATCGCGGGGCTGATCGTGCGGTTCGCCTTCTACTCGCAGCTGTTCGGCGGCGGGCGGCGGGACCAGAACACCGCGGTCGTGTTCGTCCTCGTGATGGCCGTGTCCGCCGCCGTGTACGCGATCAGTTTCCTGCTCATCCGGGCCCTGTCCCGCTACCGGGAGCTGGCCGCCGACCGGGCCGCGGCGCTGCTCACCGGGCGGCCCTCGGCGCTGGCCTCGGCCCTGACGAAGGTGACCGGGGACATCGCGCGGATCCCGACGAAGGACCTGCGGACCGCGCAGGCCTTCAACGCCTTCTACTTCACCCCGGCGCTGGGCTCCGGGCTCTCCCGGCTGTTCTCCACCCACCCGACACTGGAGCAGCGGCTGGAGCAGCTGGGGCGGATCTCGGGCGAGCTGGGTGAGGCGGCGGCGCCGGGGAAGTCCGGCTGAGACGGGGCGCCGGGATGAGGCTGCTGGACATTCTGCTGGGCCGGTCCAAGCCGGCCGTGCCCGATCTGGACCGGCTGTTCGCGCTGCCCGCGGCCGCCGTCACGCTGGAGGCCGCGGCCGGGTTCGTCCCGACCGGCCAGGGCGCGGTGTGCTTCGCGACGGTGGAGGGCGCCGCCTTCGAGCAGACGCACCGCGAGGTACGGGCCCTGCTGGACGCGGACGCGGAGCGGGACGGTCCACCCGTGGAGCTGACGGAGGACGGCTACGGCTACTCCTGGCTGATCTCCCGCCGCTCCCCCGACGAGCTGCCCCAGCTGGTCAACGACCTGCACGCGGTGAACAGTTCCATGGAGGCCAACGGCTTCGGGCCGCAACTGCTCTGCTCCCTGGCGGGCTTCCGCGACGAGAGCGGGCGCGGACTGGCCCTCGTCTACCTGTACAAGCGCGGCACCTTCTATCCTTTCGCCCCGCTCCCCGGCGAGCGCCGGGACAACGCGCTGGAGCTGGAGGTGCGCGCGGCGCTCGCGGGCGACCTGCGCGTCGAGGAGGACCTGGGGCGGTGGTTCCCGGTGTGGGGGGCACCCGGGATGTGACGCCCGGGAGCCGTTCCCTTCCCAGGCCCCGTCACGCGTCCGGCGTCGCCCCCACCACCCCCGCCGCGATCGCCGCGCCGAGGGACGCGTGGTCGGTCAGGGTCTGGTCGGCGTAGCGCAGGGCGAAGTCGGCGACGGCGCGTTCGAAGGTGTCGGCGCCGCCGAGGTAGCCGGCGATGGCGACGCGGTCGCCGGAGCGGGCGTGGGCGCGGGCCAGCGCGGTCCCGCACAGCCGGGCGTACAGGACGAGGTCGGAGGGGCCCATCCCGGCCACGTCCGCGGAGCCCTTCATGTCGCGCAGCTGGCGCCAGTAGAAGGCGCGGCCCTGCGGTCCGGTCATCCAGCCGAGGAAGATGTCGCCGGCGGCCTGCATCAGCCGCTGCCCGGCGACCACGCGGTGACCGGGGTGGAGGTAGGGGCCGCTCGGCAGGAACTCCTCCAGGACCGACTTGCGGGCCTCCTTGATCTGGAGGAACAGCGGGTCGTCGCCGTCCCGTGCGGAGAGCAGCACGATGAAGCAGCGCATGCCGACGCTGCCGACGCCGACGACCTTGCGGGCGGCGTCGACGAAGCGGTAGCGGTCCAGGAGCAGACGGCGTTCCTCGGAGAGGGTGGACCGGTAGTCGCTGAAGATCTTGCGGATGGCCGCCGTGTCGGACACTCCGGCCGGTTCGATGAGCGGCGGGTCCTGGATGATGCGGCGCCGCCCGTCGACGACCTCGGTCAGCTTGCCGAGGGCGTGGAGGCTGGTGCGGCGGCGGGCCCGGGTGAGGCTGGCCTCGGCGCGGGTGCGGCGGCGGGACGAGCGCAGCAGGGGCAGCAGGCTGTCGGCGTCGATGCGCTCGTACCAGACGTCGAGTTCGCCGAGCCGGGACAGCCGCCGGATGGCGGTGCGGTAGGCGGCGACCGACTCCAGGGCGGCGCGGCGGGCCTTGTCGTCGCTGTGGCCGTTCTCGCGCGCGGCCACGGCGACGCTGGCGGCGAGCCGTTTGACGTCCCACTCGAAGGGTCCGGGGAAGGTCTCGTCGAAGTCGTTGAGGTCGAACAGCAGGGCGCGCTCCGGGGAGGCGAACACGCCGAAGTTCAGCAGGTGGGCGTCCCCGCACAGTTGCACGGTCAGTCCGCTGTGGGGCCGTGTCGCGAGGTCGCCGGCCATCACCGCGGCCCCGCCGCGCAGGAAGGCGAACGGTGAGGCGGCCATCCGCCCGTACCGCACGGGCAGCAGCTCCGTCAGCCGGTCGCGGCCCTGCCGTTCCAGTACGCCGACGGGGTCCGGCCGGTCGACCGGCGCGAGCCACTCGGCGTGCGAGGTCCGGGGCACGCGTTTGCGTGCCGCCCTGCCCTGCTCAGTGCGTTCGGCGGGCGTGGTCATGCCGGCACACCTCCCCTCTCGCGCACTGTCCTGATCGCAGTGAAAGCCGCCGGGCGGGGCGTGCGCACGCGGGCTGCGGCGAACGGGTGAGGCGGGGCGCGGCGCATGAGGGTCCGCTTGTCAGTGGTGTCCGTCAGGATGGGCTTCGGGACAAGGTCGGTGACGGGTGCGACGGGTGCGGCGACGGGGAGGCCGGAGATGGGTCGGGCGCGGCGGTATGTCGACGGGGCCGAGCGGCGTGCGCGGCTGGGGGTGCGGCACCGGCTGGCGGGCGGGGCGGGGGCGGCGGACCCGGAGGAGGTGACCGGGGCGCTGGTGGCGCTGCACGGCACGGACCCGGCGACGGTGTTCCTCTCGGTGGGCGCGCGCCTCGCGGAGCCCGCCAGGACGGTGGCGGAGACCGAGCGCGCGCTGTACGAGGACCGTTCCCTGGTCCGGATGCACGGCATGCGGCGCACGGTGTTCGTGTTCCCGGCGGAGCTGACGGCGGTCGTGCATGCCTCGACGGGGCTGACGGTCGCCGCGCGCGAACGGGCCGCGCTGGTGACGGCGATGGCGAAGGCCGGGGCGCCCGACGAGGTCTGGCTGGCCGAGGTGGAGCGGGCGACGCTGGCCGCGCTGGAGCGGCGGGGCCAGGCGACGGCGGCCGAGCTGTCCGAGGACGAGCCGAGACTGCGCGAGCAGTTCGCGTACGCGGCCGGGAAGAGTTACGAGGGCGTCCACACGGTGTCGTCGCGACTGCTGAGGGTGCTGGGCACGGAGGGCAAGGTGGTGCGCGGGCGCCCGCTGGGCTCCTGGACGTCGGGCCGGTTCCGCTGGGCGCCCGCTCCCCCGCATCCCGAGCTGGACGAGGCCGCCGCGCAGGCGTCGCTGCTGGGGCGCTGGCTGGTGTGCTGCGGGCCGGCCACGGAGGCGGACCTGAAGTGGTGGACGGGCTGGAAGGTCACCGACGTACGGCGGGCGCTGGCCGCGGCCGGGGCCGAGGAGGTCGCGCTGGACGAGGGCACGGGGTTCGTGGCGGCGGGCGACAGCGAGCCGCCGGCGGCTCCGGCCGAGCCGTGGGCGGCGCTGCTGCCCGCCCTGGACCCGACGGCGATGGCCTGGCAGCAGCGGGACTGGTACCTGGCCCCGGACCTGCGCCCGGCCCTGTTCGACCGCAGCGGCAACGTCGGCCCCACCGTGTGGTGGAACGGCCGTGTCGTGGGCGGCTGGGCGCAGCGGGCCGACGGGGAGATCGTCTGGCGGATCCTCGGCTCCGAGGAAGTGGGCCGGGAGGCCGAGGCGGCGATCGCGGAGCAGGCGCGACGGCTGCGCGGCTGGGTGGGCGCGACCCGTCTCACCCCGCGCTTCCGGACGCCGCTGGAGCGGGAGTTGACGGCCTGAGGGGACCCCGGGCGAGGGCCGGGGCGAAGGGGAACGCCGGGTGCCCGGCGGGCACCCGGCGCGGACGTCACCGGCTGTAACGCAGGAGCGCGCGGACCATGTGGCAGGTCGTGTCCGACGGCGGGTGGACGCCGATCTGCTCGGCGGTGCTGCGTATGGTCTCGTTGCGGGCCTGGTTGGGGACGTAGACGCCGGAGTCGAGCAGGGCGATGGCGAGACGCATCGCCTTCAGGCGGCGGTTGTGCGTGATGTACCACTCGCGCGGCCGGCCCGGCGGCAACGTCCGCTTCTCCACGGGCGCGTAGGGCAGGTCGAGCAGGACGGGTCGCTTCGCGGTGGACTGGGTCGGCAGCGGCTTCTGCTTCAGTGCGGCAGCGGGCACGGGCATCCTCCTGTCGCGGTCAGGGTGCCCTCCGAGGCCTTTCGGTGACCTCGGCGACACCCTCGAACACTGCTTCTATTCTAGCGCCCCCCACTGACAAAAGCCCCTGGCCACAAGGGCTTTCGAGCGTCTCACCAGGTAGCGTGAACCCCATGGAGATCTGGATCAACCCCGCCTGTTCCAAGTGCCGCAGCGCCATCAGCCTGCTCGACGCGGAGGGCGCCGAGTACACCGTCCGGCGCTATCTGGAGGAGGTGCCCAGCGGGGCCGAGATCAGGGAGGTGCTGGAGCGGCTCGGGCTGGAGCCGTGGGACATCACCCGCACGCAGGAGGCCGTCGCGAAGGAGCTGGGTCTCAAGGAGTGGGCCCGCGACGAAGCCTCCCGCGAGCGGTGGATCGCGGCGCTGGCCGCGCACCCCAAGCTGATCCAGCGGCCGATCATCACCGCGGAGGACGGCACGGCGGTGGTGGGCCGCACGGAAGAGGCGGTGCGGGACGCGCTGTCCCGAAAGTGACGCCTCCATACGGTTGTTGAGGGTTTGTCGCTCGGGGTGAGCGGAGGTCGGGCGGGCTGTTACCCTCCGCGGCCATGACTTTCGGTGATCATGGAACGCCCGACGGCCACGACGCACAGCCCGGCCAGCCCTCGCCCGGACAGCCGCCGCACCAGCCCCACGGGCAGCCGGGAACGCCTCAGGGACAGCCCGGGGCGGCGCCGTACGGCCACCGAGCCGAGCCCGTGTACGGCCACCGAACCGAGCCCGCACACGACGACCAGCCCGCACCTGCGTACGACCACCGGCCCACGGCCCCGTACGGCCACCAGCCCGCACCTCCGTACGGCCACCAGCCCACGGCCCCCTACGGCCACCAGCCCACGGCCCCGTACGGCCACCAGCCCGCACCCACCTACGGCCACCCCGGCGCGCCCTACGGCGGGCCCGAGCCGCAGGCCGCCCGGACCGCCGAGCGGGAGCGGATGCGCCGGGGGCGCGGGCGGCGGGTGGCGGTCGCGGTGACGGGCGGGGTGCTGGCGACGGCCGTCGTCGCCGGTGCCCTGCTGTTCACCGGCGGCGACGACGAGGACCCGGCGGCGGCTTCCGGCCCGACGCCGAGCACCACGTCGAAGCCCTCCGGCTCCCCCGCGGTTCCCCGCGTGGACATCGGCGAGCCCTCCAACGCCCCGAGCGCGCTGCCCTCGGTCCTGGCCCGCCCGATCATCGGCCCGGAGCAGGCGTTCCCGAAGGAGACGGTGACACTGGAGGACGGCTCGGCCTACGAGCGCGTCGACATGGCGACCACCACCGACTGCGAGCGCGGGATGTCGGCGGAGCTGGCCGAACTGATCGGACAGGGCGAGCCGTGCGCCCGGATGACCGCCGCGCTGTTCACGGACGCGGACCGGCGCTCACAGGTGACGGTGTCCGTGCTGAGCTTCCGGCGCCCCGAGGACGCCTCGCGGGTGTTCGCGATGGCCTCCCTGGACCCGGTGACCTACCAGGTCGTCTCGCTGGACCCGGCGCCGGAGGCGGGGCTGCCGACCGTGCCGCCCGGGGCGCCCGGACTGTTCGAGCGGCTGATGACCGTACGGTCCGTGGTCTTCGCCAACGGACAGTGGGGCGACGGCGCCGAGACCGGCGAGGCGGAGCTGACCCGGCAGACGCAGGGCCTGCTCCAGTACGTCAACGACGACGTGCTGGCGTACGAGCAGGCCGGACCGTAGACGTGAGCGTTGCTCAACTCCGGTGTGACGTAGGTTACTTGAATCCTCCGGCGTGACCGCTGAGTAACTTCGTCCGGGTCCTCGTACATAGCGGCGTACTCTTCCCGACTCCCAGGAGGCGCGCATGTCGCGTAGGAGGACTCTCAGTGCGAAGAAGAAGGTGGCGCTGCTCGTGAGCGCCGCTACGGTGGCGGGAGGAGGTGCCTTCATCATGGCGAGCACCTCCAACGCCGCGCAGTCGGCGAAGGACTCGACCGTCTGCCAGGGGCTCGCCACCGCGCTCGGCAACAACGAGCGGTTCATCGCGGACCAGCGGGCCAGGCCCGACGCCCAGTCGGCGGCGCGGATCGCCAACCGCGAGGCCGTCATCGCACAGATCAAGGTGCAGCAGCAAGCGGCCGGATGCGTCGTTGGGGAGTCGGCTCAGGGCTCCCAGGCGGCAGGGAAGGGCCAGCAGGGCCAGCAGGCGGGTGGCGGTCAACAGGCAGGCGGTGGCCAGCAGGCAGGCGGCGGTCAACAGGCGGGCGGCGGTCAACAGGCAGGCGGTGGCCAGCAGGCGGGCGGCGGTCAGGCCGCTCAGCCCCCGGCCGCATCGGGCCAGCAGGTCTGCAACGGCTCCACCGTCACGCTCTCCGGAGAGGGCGGCGCCCCGGCCGCGTCCAGCAGCCAGTTCCCGGCCGGCACGAAGCTGAAGGTCACCAACCTCGACAACAACAAGTCCACGACCGTCGAGGTCACCTCGGTCTCCGGCAGCTGCGTCCTGCTGAACAACGCCGCCTTCGAGCAGGTCCGTGAGCCCGGCAAGTTCCTGATCCGCCGGGCCGTGATCGAGAAGGTGGGGTGAGGCTCAGCCGGACAGGAAATCGCTGAGGCGGCGGGCCACGTCGTCGGGCGCCGACTGCGGCAGCGCGTGATGGGAGACGTCCGGCAGGACGTCGGCCTCCACCCGCGGCAGCAGAGCATGCGCCCTGTCCGCCACCGCATACGTGTTATGGGTCCTGCTGTTCGCGGCCACGAGCAGCAGGACCGGCACGTGCAGACCGCGCAGCGCCTCGGGCGCCGGGCGCGGTCCGGCCACCGGTCTCGTGGAAGGGAAGCCGGCGGCCATCTCCTGGAGGTGGAGCCAGTCGGGGTCCAGGGGGGAACCCCCGGTCTCCCACTCCAGGAACGCCCGGACGCGGCGCGGCGAGGGCCGCAGCAGCATCGGCAGGGCACGCAGCAGGTACGCCGCCTTGAACCCGGCGAAACAGCCTGTCGGGTCCAGGAGGAACAGGCGGCGCACCCGCCGCGGTGCGTGCAGCGCGTAGTGCAGGGCGATCCAGGCACCGTAGGAGTGCCCGCCCAGGGCAGCCGCGTCGACGCCCAGCCCGTCGAGCAGCGCGTCCAGCCACGCCGCGAGGTCGGCGGCCGTCCGCAGAGGTCGGTCGCCGGCCCGGTCGCTGAGGCCGGGCGCGCCGACCAGGTCGACGGCGTACACCCGGTGGGTCCGGGCCTGCTCACCGGCCTGCGCGTACCAGGAGGCGGAGGTCGCTCCCCCGCCGCCGGGCAGCAGCAGGAGCGGGGGGCCGTCGTGGGGGCCGCAGATGTTCACGAAGGTCGTGCCGTACGGCGTGGGGACCCGGACCGTCTCCCGTTCGGCCGGCCACTTCGCCATGACCTTGTCGTACGCGGCGCGAAAGCCGTCCGGGTCGAACGTTCCGTGCGTGCTCATGGGCCACACCACCTCTATTATCTCGTTGAGCGAGATTGTTGTGGAGCGAGATGATAGTCGGAAGGGGCGCGGGATGCGGGAGCAGGGTCCGGAGCTGGAGATCGTCCATCTGCTGCGGGCGACGACCGTCGAACTCGGTCTGCACAGCGCGCGGTTCGCGAACCGCAACGGCATGCACCCCACGGACGTGCGCGCCCTGATCGCGCTCATGGACGCCTCGCGCGCGGACGAGGAGCTGACCGCCGGGCGGCTCGGCGCCGCGCTCGGGCTGAACTCGGCGGGCACCACGGCCCTGGTCGACCGGCTGGAGAGGGCCGGGCTCGTCCGCCGGGTGCGCGGGGCGCGGGACCGGCGCCAGGTCGTCGTACAGGTCGAGGAGCGCGCCGTGGAACTGGGCTGGTCCTTCTTCGGGCCGCTCATCGGCCGGGCGGCGGAGCTGCTGAGGGAGTGCGACGAGCGGGAGCGGGCGGCCATCCGCCGCTTTCTGAGCGGCGTGCGGGACGCGGCGGCGGAGCAGGAACAGGGGCCGGCGGCGGAGCGGGAGTAGGGCCTGGCCCGCGCGCCGGGCGTCGCGCGGCAGGCGGGGATCCGCCGGACGGGTCCTGGCCGCCGACCGCGCGGCAGAGGGCGAGCCAGGGGGCGGCGCGGCCGCAATCCCCTCGCATACGAACTCCCGCCACCCACCCCTCTGCGACTGCGAACGGCGCGTGCCGGCGGGGCCGCGCACTCGGCGTGGACTCACGACGTGAGATGGGGCACACCAACACCAGGTAACACGGGGTTCACATTCGAGCAATGACAGGGAAATCGCCCGTTGACAGGCTGCCCGACATCGACGGCGGCGCTCCGGTGCCGCAGCGCCGCAGAACCCGCAAGCGTGTGAAGACCCACCCCCGAAGGAAGTGGCCCGTGACCTTCAAGGCTGAGTACATCTGGATCGACGGCACCCAGCCGACCGCCAAGCTCCGCTCCAAGACCAAGATCATCACGGGCGGGCCCGTCGGTCTGGACGCGCTGCCGATCTGGGGCTTTGACGGGTCCTCCACGAACCAGGCCGAGGGCCACGCCTCGGACCGCGTCCTCAAGCCGGTCTTCACCTGCCCGGACCCGATCCGCGGCGGCGACGACATCCTCGTGCTGTGTGAGGTCCTGAACATCGACATGACGCCGCACGAGTCCAACACCCGTGCCGCGCTCGCCGAGGTCGCCGAGCGGTTCGCCGCCCAGGAGTCGATCTTCGGCATCGAGCAGGAGTACACCTTCTTCGACGGCTCCCGCCCGCTCGGCTTCCCCGAGGGCGGCTTCCCCGCCCCGCAGGGCGGCTACTACTGCGGTGTCGGCGCCGACGAGATCTTCGGCCGCGACATCGTCGAGAAGCACCTGGACAACTGCCTCAAGGCGGGCCTGGGCATCTCCGGCATCAACGCCGAGGTCATGCCCGGCCAGTGGGAGTTCCAGGTCGGCCCGCTGTCTCCGCTGGAGGTCTCCGACCAGCTGTGGGTGGCCCGCTGGCTGCTCTACCGCACCTCCGAGGACTTCGGCATCTCCGCCACCCTCGACCCCAAGCCGGTCAAGGGCGACTGGAACGGCGCCGGCGCGCACACCAACTTCTCCACCAAGGCGATGCGCGAGGGCTACGACGCGATCATCACCGCCGCCGAGTCGCTCGGTGAGGGCTCCAAGCCGCTCGACCACGTCAAGAACTACGGCGCCGGCATCGACGACCGCCTGACCGGTCTGCACGAGACCGCCCCGTGGGACAAGTACTCCTACGGCGTCTCCGACCGCGGCGCCTCGGTCCGCATCCCGTGGCAGGTCGAGAAGGACGGCAAGGGTTACATCGAGGACCGCCGCCCGAACGCCAACGTCGACCCGTACGTGGTGACGCGTCTGATCGTCGACACCTGCTGCTCCGCCCTGGAGAAGGTCGGCCAGGTCTGATCCGGCCGCAAGGCTTCCCGACGGGGGGCGTCCACCATGGAGGTGGGCGCCCCCCGTCGCGTTGTCGGTGGGGCATGGCAGGGTGACGCCATGGACATCAAGGGGGGTCCGGCCGTCAAGGCCTGGACGGAGCACGGAGAGACGTACCTGCGGCCCGCCGAGGACCGGCTCGGGGAGCTGGTGCGGCGGATCGGGGAGCCCGGCGACCGCTGGATCGTCGTCCAGCGGGTCCCGGACCTGCCCGACGTGTTCGCCCAGGTCTGGCACGAGGACGGCGGGGACTACCGCCTGGAGCACCGCGCGGGCGCGGACGACTTCCACGGCACGAACCTCACGGACGTCGAGCAGGTGGCCTCCCTGCTCATCGGCTGGGCCCGGCAGACCGAGGGCTGGGACGCGGGCCCCGCGTGGGCGCCGATCGACATGGGGCCGGACGAGGACGTGCCCGAACTGCCGGACGCGGTGCGCGAACAGCTGGAGGAGCACGTGCGGCTGCGGCTGGCCTGCGGCTACGCCACCCGGAGCGGTCTCGCCGAGACGGCCGAGGACTTCCTCGTCGACGGTGACGAACGGCCGGTGTCCGGTGCGCAGGCGCGCCGGCTCGTGGACCGGCTGTGGCTGGAGCGGGTGGCCGAGATGGCGACCTGGCGGGGCGTCACGGACCCGGAGCGGATCACCCGGTCCTTCGCGGCGCTGGAGGGCGGCGGCATCACCGCCCGGGAGAACTTCACCTGCTGCCGGAGCTGCGGCATGGCGGAGATCGGCGCGGAGCGCGAGGACGCGCGCGGGTTCGTCTTCTTCCACCAGCAGGTCACCGAGCACGCGGCCGAGGGCCACGGACTGGTCCTGCACTACGGCGGGTTCGACGGCTCGGAGGCCACGACGACCGCGGTGGGCCGGGAGGTCGTGGCCGCGCTGACCGCCGCCGGGCTGTCCACGGACTGGGACGGCAACCCGGGCAAGGCCATCTCGGTGGAACCCCTGAACTGGCTCAAACGCCTGGTGGGATATGGGAAATGGGGGTTGGTTCCCGGCCGGGCCGGTGTCCGGACAGTGAGAGGGGGGTCCGCTCCGTCGGGGTGTCTGCTTCAATGGGCACATGGCCAGCTTCCAGAAGATCACCGCGACGGGTCGCCATGACCTCCAGCCCTTCTGGCCGTCCCGTCAGCACCACGACTTCGACCGGGTGTGTTGCCGCGCGATGAACGCGCGGGCCCTCTAAAGCCGCACACCCCGGCCTTCGGCCCAGCGCGCAACGACGTACGTCTCTCGGCGAGCCCGACCACGATCTGGCGGCCGCCGGACTACCCGACGACCTCTCGCGCGAAAGAGCTGACCTCTCATGGCGACCTCTCCTTCTCTGACCACTCTCCCCGCCACGCCCCAGAACCCCGCCCGGCACCGGCTGCGTGCCGTCGGCCCGGACGAGGTCCCGGCCCTCGCCGACCTCCTCCCCCCGGGCGCCACCTGGCTGCCCGCGCCGCAGCACACCGTGCCCGCCCTGCCGGGCCGGCCGCCGATGGTCGGCTACCTGGTCCTCGTCCCGGCCGACCAGCACGCACCGCTGCCGCCGGAGCCGGCCGTCGCGGAGCTGACCGTGGACGACGACCTGTCCCTGGTCCGCATCGACACCTTCCAGCGCACGGCCGAGGTGGACGGCCGCCGACTCGACCTGACCTACCTGGAGTTCGAGCTGCTGGCCCATCTCGTCGCCAACCCGCACCGGGTGCACACCCGCGACCAGCTCGTCACCACGGTCTGGGGCTACGGCCATGTCGGCGACGGCCGCACGGTCGACGTCCACATCGCCCGGCTGCGCCGCAAGCTGGGCGAGGAGCACCGCCGGGCGATCCAGACCGTCCGCCGGGTCGGCTACAAGTACACGCCTCCGCAGGCGCGTTGAGCCGGGCACCGGACCGGGCTCACCGGTTCCGCTCTGCCCACGGCTAAGTCCGCTTCCCCAACCCGCCCCCGGCGGGGCACAGTCGTCCGCATGAGACTTCTGGTGCTGGGTGGTTCGCACTTCGTCGGGCGCAGCGTCGTGGAGGCGGCGCTCGGGCGGGGCTGGGAGGTGACGGTGTTCAACCGGGGGCGGCAGGCGCCCGTCCCCGGTGTGCGGGCGCTCGTCGGGGACCGGACGGCCTCCGGTGGGCTGGACGCGCTGGCCGAGGGCGAGTGGGACGCCGTCGTGGACACCTGGTCGGGCGCGCCGAGCGCGGTGCTGGACGCGGCCCGGCTGCTGCGCGGGCGGGCCGGCCGGTATGTGTACGTGTCGAGCTGCTCGGTGTACGCGTGGGCCCCGCCCGCCGGGTACGCCGAGGACGCGCCGCTGGTCGAGGGCGCCGCGGCGGACGCCGGGCAGACCGACTACGCGCGCAACAAGCGAGGCGGTGAACTCGCCGCCGTGGAGGCCTTCGGCGCGGACGACTCGCTGCTGGTGCGGGCCGGGCTGATCCTCGGCCCGTACGAGAACATCGGCCGGCTGCCGTGGTGGCTGACCCGGATCGCCCGGGGCGGGCCGGTGCTGGCGCCGGGCCCTCGCGACCTGCCGGTCCAGTTCGTGGACACCCGCGACCTCGCCGCATGGACGCTGGGCGCGGTGGAGCAGGGGGCGAGCGGGCCGTACAACCTGGTGAGCCCGCGCGGGCACGCGACGATGGGCGGGCTTCTCGATGCATGCGTCGAGGCCACCGGGGGCGCGGCCGAGCTGCGCTGGACCGACCCGGACGTCGTCCTCGGCGCGGGCATCGAACCGTGGACCCAGCTGCCGGTGTGGGTGCCGCCGGACAGCGAGCTGCACGACGCCCTGCACGGTGTGGACGTCTCGCGTGCCGTCCGGACGGGCCTCGACTGCCGGCCGGTCGCCGAGACGGTCGCCGACACCTGGGCCTGGCTGCGCGGCATCGGCGGCCTCGCGCCCACGCGTCCGGACCGCCCGACGGTCGGGCTGGACCCGGCGGTGGAGGCGAAGGTGCTGGAGGCGGCCGGGGGTGAGTCCGCCACGACGGCCTGACGAGAAGCCCGGGACGCCCGGGACGCCTCAAGCATGCCTGGGCTGAGTCCGCGACGACGGCCTGACGAGACGCCCGGGACGCGCCAGGCAGGCCCGGGGTGAGACCGCCACGACGGCCTGACGAGACGCCCCAGACGCGCCAGGCAGGCCCGGGCTGAGACCGCCACGACGGCCTGACGAGACGCCCGGGACGCGCAAGGCAGGCCCGGGCTGAGACCGCCACGACGGCCTGACGAGACGCCCGGGACGCGCCAGGCAGGCCGGGGGTGTACCTGCCTTCCTGGACCGGGACCACTGAGGGCACCCGTCCGACGAAAGCCCCTGGTCCGGCCCTGCGGCGGGCCCTCGGGGCCGCCGTCCGTCACCGAGGGCTGCCGGTCATCAACACCGCGTCCGCACAAGGTCGTTGGCGTGTAGGAGTCCTACGGCAATTTCCGGGACGGTTGAACACCAGTGGGACCACGCCCGTATGGAGAGGAGCCGCTTCACTCCTGTCGGGCGCCTCGATGCTGCCCCGCAAGGAAGTCAGAGGAGTTCCATGGGACGCAACACACGAAAACGCCGTACGCCGCTGGCCACCAAGGCCATAGCCGCATCGGCGGCCCTAGCGCTCGGTGGGGGCGGGCTGATCTGGGCGAACTTCTACGCTTCGGCGCACGAGAAGAACAACAGCTGGACGGACCGGACGAAGTCGGCCGCGGCGCAGGTCGCCACGATCGACTGCCCGGACGTGGGCCAGCAGCTCACCGACGTGCCGAACCAGGCCCGCGGCGAGGTCGACGGCGAGCTGGCCACACTGGACCAGCAGATCACCGAGGCCTACCAGCGGCTGGCGACCACCCGGGACGCCCAGGCCCGGGACGCCGACTTCGTCCAGAACACCATCCTCCAGCCGCTGAAGGACCGCCGGAAGGCGATCATCGACCGCATCCAGCTGGAGATCACCCGGGTCGGGGGCAGCGCCCCCGAGAGCCTGGACGGTCTGGCCGACTGTTCCGCCGCCCCCTCGGAGCAGCCCCAGACCAACGAGGGCGAGGCCGGCGACGGCCAGCAGCAGGACGGCGGTCAGCAGGACGACGGCCAGAACGGTGACGGTCAGAACGGCGACGGCGGTCAGCAGCCGGGCAACGGTGGTCAGGCCGGCAACGGCCCCGTCGCCGGGGACTTCGTGGACATCACCACCGTCCAGCCGAACGTGCAGTCGCCGCGCCGCGGCCGCAACGCCTCCACCGGTACGTTCACCAGCAGTTGCGGGACGAACGGGAACAAGAAGTTCAACACCGACAACGTGATCGTCGCCCCCGGTGTCACCAACGGCGCCCACCACCTGCACGACTACGTGGGCAACCAGGCCAACGACGCCTTCGCGAACAACGACACGTTCGCGGCCGCCGGGACCACCTGCGCCAACCAGGGCGACAAGTCCTCGTACTACTGGCCGGTGCTGCGCGTGCAGGACGGCACGCAGGACTTCGACCAGAACAACGACGGCGGTGGCAAGGAGGGCAACGTCGGCCGGATCCTGCAGGCCAAGCAGGCGCAGATCAAGTTCGTCGGCAGCCCGAAGTCCAAGGTCGTGGCGATGCCGAAGTTCCTGCGGATCATCACCGGCGACGCCAAGACCACCACCAACGGACTGGCCAACGCCAACGCCTCCTGGAGCTGCACCGGGTTCGAGAACCGGCAGCTGAAGGAGCAGTACCCGCTCTGCCCCGACGGCAGCGACGTGGTGCGCACCTTCAAGTTCCAGAGCTGCTGGGACGGCCAGAACATCGACAGCGCCAACCACCGCACCCATGTGGCCTTCGCCGACGCGAGCGGCCGCTGCCAGAACGGCTTCCGGGCCATCCCGCAGCTCGTCATGCGGCTCGTCTACGACGTGGACGCGCCGGTGATCGAGAACGGGCAGGTGCAGAACCCGTTCGCGGTCGACGGGTTCCCGGAGCAGCTGCACAAGCCGAGCACCGACCATGACGACTTCATCAACGTCTTCGACGAGAACCTGATGAACAAGATGGTCCGGTGCATCAACTCCGGCTCGCGCTGCCGGTGACGCGCTGCCCGTGACGCGCTGAGGCTCCCCACGGGAGAGCGGGCGGTGGGAGATCCCACCGCCCGCTCGTGTGTGTCTCAGTGGTGGCCGCCGCCCGAGCCGTCGGTCCCGTGGGAAGCGCCCGAGTGGCCGGCGCCGCCGGAAGCGCCCGAGTGGCCGGCGCCGTGGGACTTGCCCTCCTCGATCGTGCCGCCGAGCGTGCCGCGCAGGGCGGTGACGACCTCGGTCTCGCCGACCGCGACCCATTTGCGGCCGACCAGGTAGTGGCCGCCGTAGTCCTTGGCCTCGTTGATCCACTCGCGCTGGCCGCGATCGGTCGCGAACGTGGCGAGGATGTACTTGCCGTCGCCCGTCTCGCAGATCGCCTGGCGGATCTCGTCGGCGTCGGTCTGCACGTCGGGCCGGCAGTCCGCCTCGGCGGCCAGGTGCTCCAGGCTTCCGGTCGCGGTCGGCGGGACGGACTCGGCGCCCTCCTCCGAGCCGCAGCCGGCCAGGGCCAGCAGCGTGGCGCCGAGCAGCGCGGACGTCATGGGTCGGGACAGCCTCATCTGGTCCTCCGGGCGGGCGTGGGGCAGGTGCCTCATGTCGATACGGCTCTCGCGCCCGGCCCGCTCAAATTCCCCGCCCCGGCGGGCACACGCGTGCGAGGGTAGGCCGATGGACAAGGACTGGGAAGACCGCGTGACCGCCGCCTGGGCGACCTTCGACGACTACCCCGAGGAGGAGGCCGCCGCGTTCCGGGCGGTGATCGACGCGCTGGTCGCGGAACTGCCCGAGGGCAGCGCGGACGGCCCCTTCGAGCAGGCCTGCGCCTGGGACTCCACGGGCCACTCCGGCAAGGCGGTCCCGCTGTACCGGGAGGCGCTGGCACGCGGGCTCGCCGGGTACAAGGGGCGGCGGGCGAGGATCCAGCTGTCCAGCTCGCTGCGCAACGTGGGGCGGCCGGAGGAGGGCGTGCGGCTGCTCACCCCCGAACTGAACGGCCCCTCCGACGAGTTGGACGACGCCGTACGGGCGACGCTGGCACTGTGCCTGTCCGGTCTGGGCCGTGACCGTGAGGGCCTGTCCCTCGTGCTGGGCGCGCTCGCCCCTCATCTGCCGCGCTACCAGCGGTCGATGGCCGACTACGCGCGGGCGCTGGTCGAGCCCGGGACCTGAGTGACCCGCCCGGCGGTGACCGACGCACGATTCGCTCGTTCTGCTGAACGTGCAGTCACAGGATGTCGCCCCGCGCCCCGCATCTTCCTCCCCCGCCGAACCGGTGGTCGACGTCGAGCAGGCCGAGGCCGCGCTCGTCGAGCACTATCCGCGGCTGGTCCGGCTGGCCTATCTGGTGCTGCCGCCCGGCCTCGGCCGGGGCCGCAGAGCCCTGACCGCGCACGCCCTCGCCCAGCGCGCCCTGCCGCGCGGCCGCACCGCCGCCCCCGCGATCCCGGCACAGGTCCAGACCGACGGCGGCGCTGGCACCGGCGACCCGGGCTACGCCTTCGTCCGGCTGCGGGTGCTGTGCACGGCCCTGGAGGCGGGCCTGCCGCTGACCTTCCGGGCCTGGCCAAGGCGCGCCCAACTGCCCGCGCCGCTGCCGCAGGTGTGGGGCCTGAAGCTGTTCCCGCGCTCGGGCGGCGCCGACGAACTCGCCCTGGACCAGCGGCTGTCGGCGCTGTCGGCCCCGGCCCGTGCCGCGTATGTGCTGCGCGGCCTGGAGCGGCTGGCCGACCCGGATGTGCTGCGGGTGCTGGAGGCAGCCGGGGTCGACGACCCGCAGGACGCGCTGGCCGAGGCGGACGAGGTGCCCGCCCGGTACGCGCTGCTGGAGTCCCCCGAGTTCGACGCGTGTTCGCTCCAGGCGCGGCCGACCGATCTGATGCGGCGGCGCCAGCACCTCAAGGCCGCGCTCGCCGCGACCGCGGCCGTGGCGGTGTGCGGAGCGCTGCTGGGGCTGCCCGGCGACGGCTGGGGCCGTGACGGGGCCGCCGCCCCGCCGTACGCGCGCAACCCCTCGGCCGAGGCGGCCCTGGACCCGGGCAAGCTGCTCAAGGTGGCGCCCGCGGCCTGGCAGAGCTCCACGCGCACCGACTTCTCGGTGTGGCCGGCCCGCGGCGAACTCACCGGCGACCGGGCCCTGCTGCGCCGGGCGCTCGCGGTGTGGGCCCGCCCGAGCGAGCGGGTCCATGTCTCGGTGACCCCCGGCACACCCTCGGGCGGGCCACCTGGACCACCCCAACTGTTGTACGCGGGAGACCTGGCCAACGCGCGGGTGGTGATCCTCTACGACGGGCTGCGCATCGCCCGGTACGCCGAGCCGAAGGACGGCACGGCGGGGGCCGCGATCGACTTCGCACGGGTCGACGGCGCGAGCCACGCGGAGGCGAGCGCGGTCGTGCTGGACCGGGCCGACGGCAACGTGCGCTATCTGACCGCGCCCTGGGTGACGAAGGCGGCCGAGCGGGACCTGATGAAGCCGGGGTCGGGCGCCACGGAGCTCACCGTCACCGACGGGATCACCTCGCCGCTGGCCAGCCCGGCCACCAGGAGCGGTGCCTGTACGTCCTGGAACGTGCTGGAGCTGTCCGGCCGGGAGGGCATCCGGGTGGCCACCGACCTCGGCGAGCTGGTGCCGGCCCGGCTGACCACCGGGCGGCCGGGCTCGGACCATGACGCGAGCGGCGCGCAGGCGCTGCGCACCTGGGCGCCGTACGCCTGCTCCCTGGTGGACATGCGGGGGCACGGTGTGCGGACGGTCAACGCCTGGAGCTACGCCACCCAGTCGCTTCCGGAGGCGGGCGGGAGCGCCGAGTGGATGTGCACGCGGGCGGAGACCTGGCGGGGAGGCGGGCCGCGGGTACTGGCGCAGTTCCGCACGCCGGGCGGGGCGTACGGGGCGGTGGTGGCGAAGGCGGAGAACACGGCCGCGTGCGGGGCGAGGGATCCGCATGTGCTGGCCGGGGTGCTGTGGAAGTCGACGGCGGGTTCCTGGTACCTGCTGGCGGCGGGGAGCCGGGACGTGGTGTCCGTCCGGACGACCGGTGGGGTCGAGGGGCCCGCGGAGGCGAATCTGCTGGCCGTGGAGGCGGAGCAGGGGGTTCAGGCCGGGTTGCGGGGTGTCCTGGCGGACGGGCGGGTGATCAGCGGCTTGCGTTGAGCGGCCGCCGGGGGCGGGTGGTTGCCGCTGTCCGCCGACCGGCCCTCGTCTTCGGCTGTCGCGCCCGCGCGGCGGAGCCGCACAACGGACACGGCCCCGCGCCCCTTCGGGGGTGCGACCGCACGAGTCCCGGTAAGCGGTGTCGGCGAAGTGGGCGCACGAGGGTTCCACTCACCCTTACCCGTCAGTACATTGACGGCATGTCTAACAAGCAGGGCCGTCTTCCCCGGCCGGCCGAAGCCGAGCGGATCGCGCTCAAGGCGCGGAAGGTGTCCTTCGCCTGGGAGGACACCCCGCTGCACTGGGTGCCCGGCGATCCCTTCACCACGCACACCATCAACGTGCTGCACCTGCTGCTGCCGGCGGGCGAGCGGTGGTTCGTGCACGTCTACAAGCAGGTGCTCCCGTACATCCGGGACGAGGAGCTGCGATGCCGTTCCTGGAGGACGTGGTCAAGCTCGGTGGCACGGGGGTTCCCCCGGGCGGGCGAAGCCGGGCCTGGGGGGAGGTGACCGTCGTCGCCGAGGACGAGGCCGGTCTGCCCGACCTGGAAGGCTTCCTCGCGGGCGCCCCCGAGGGGGCCGCGGTGTACTGCTGCGGGCCCGAGGGGCTGATGGCGGCCGTGCGGGAGCGTGTGCCGGACGTCCGTCTGGAGCGGTTCTCGCCCCGCGCCGCCGGCGACGGCAACCGTGCGTTCGAGGTCGAGCTGGCCCGCAGCGGGGGGACGCTGACCGTCGGCGCGGACACCACCGTGCTGGCGGCGGTGCGGGCGGAGCTGCCGGACACCCTCCACTCCTGCGAGCAGGGCTTCTGCGGGACCTGCCGGCAGCGGGTGCTGGAGGGCGAGGTGGACCACCGGGACGAGTTGCTCACGGACGGCGAGCGGGGCGACTCGATGCTGATCTGTGTGTCCCGCGCCCGCGGTGACCGTCTCGTGCTCGACATGTGAGGAAACCGGGGAACATCGTGGTCGGTCCGGTCCGTTCGGGGCCGGATCCGATCGGTAAGGTGTTCGCATGACTACCGGGGTACGCCGCAGGATGGGAGTCGAGGAGCGCCGGCAGCAGTTGATCGGGGTCGCTCTCGAACTGTTCAGCCGCCGCTCCCCCGACGAGGTCTCCATCGACGAGATAGCCTCCGCCGCCGGCATCTCGCGCCCGCTGGTGTATCACTACTTCCCCGGCAAACTCAGCCTGTACGAGGCCGCGTTGAAGCGTGCCTCGGAGGATCTGGCGAGCCGGTTCACCGAGCCGCACGAGGGCCCGCTGGGGGCCCGGCTGCTGCGGGTGATGCGCCGGTTCTTCGAGTTCGTGGACGAGCACGGCCCCGGCTTCTCCGCGCTGATGCGCGGTGGTCCGGCCGTGGGCTCCTCCACCACCAACGCCCTCGTCGACTCCGTGCACCAGGCCGCCTACGAGCAGATCCTGTCCCACCTCGGCGTCACCGAGCCGCCGGCCCGGCTCGAACTGGTCGTGCGCTCCTGGATCTCGCTCGCCGAGTCGACCGCGCTGATCTGGCTGGACGGTCGGCGCATCCCGCGCGAGGAACTGGAGTCGCAGCTGGTGCAGGACCTCGGCGCGCTGCTCGCGGTGAGCGCCGGGCACGACGAGGAGATGGCCGCGCTGCTGCGCCCGCTGCTCAGGCAGGAGCCGGGCGACGGCCCGTTCGCGGACCTGGTCACCCGGCTCGTCAAGCTCGCTTCCTGAGCCTCGCTACCGGTCGAACTTCCGGTAGGAGGCGTCCAGCTCGCGCACCTCGGCGGAGGCGTGCAGCGTGATGCCGTCCTCCGGCTCGATGTACCGGCCCAGCAGTTCCAGCGTGGCCTCCGTCAGCCGCGCCTTCGTCTCCTCGGAGCGGCCGGCCAGGAGCCCGATGGTGACGTGCACCAGGGCGTGCCCGGCGTCCTCGGGGTCGTCGTACCCGTAGGCCGAGAGGCAGTCGTACCTGATCAGGGTCTTGCAGGAGTCGGGCTTGGCCGCGGCGACGGTGACGACGGCCTCGTGCAGCGCCCGGGTGAAGCCGTCGATGTCGAAGGCGTCCTCCACCGGGTTCGAGTAGTCGACGGTGATCTGCGGCATGGGTGCTCCTGTTGTTCGGGGGACAGAAGGCACCTTAGGGCCTGTCCGGCGGAGTCCCCCGGACAGGCCCTGGCACGGCGGCCCCGGGTCAGCCGGCCCGGGTGAACACGGCCACGGTGCGGGCCGGGACCGTGAAGGTGCCCGAGTCCGCGGTGTAGGCCGCGTTCTTCACGACGGCGTCCGAGCCCGCGGCCTGCACCGGGTGCAGCCGGTAGCCGGTCCCGGCGAGGTCCGCGACCCGCTGGTGCTGCTCCTGCGGGGTGGCTTTGAAGACGACGACCAGGTCACCGAGGCGCATGGTGATCACGCCCGGCGTCTCCTCGGTGCCGGAGAGCGGGAAGGAGAGCTTCGCCTGCACCTGCTCGGCGGTGCCGAGGGAGAATGCACCCTCCGTCGAACGGATCTTCAGCAGGTCCTGGTAGGCCGCCGAGGCGCCCCGGATCTGCTCGCAGCCGACCTTCAGCTTGCCCAGCAGGGGCTTGGCGAAGGGCCACTTGGAGGCGTTGTCCGCCGCCGGGGGCAGCCCGCGGCCGAAGCCGTTGCCGTCGGCGCAGTCCCAGTGGATGGCGTTGAACCAGTCGCCGCTGTCGAAGGAGTTGCGGTCCAGCGACTTCGAGCGCAGCAGGTCGGAGCCGGCCTGGGAGAGCGCCGGGCCCTGCGAGAGGGTGGCGGTCGCCATCGCCAGGACCTGCATCCGGGCCCGCTCGTCCGCGCCGACGGTGTCGGGCAGCTTGAACGCGAGGGCGTCGAACAGCGACTCGTTGTCGTGCGCGTCGGCGTAGGCGAGGGCGTCGCCGGGAGCCGCCGCGTAACCGGCCGGGGCGCCGTTGTAGTCGACCTCGGAGCCCTTGACCTCCCTGCCGCCGGTGTCGGTGAAGCGGTAACCGGCGAGGTTGCCGGACAGGCCGACCTTGATCAGGTCCTGGTAGTGCAGGAGGCGGGCCTTCTGCTCGGCCTCGGTGCCGTTCGCCGAGGAGGAGTTGGGCTCGGTGTAGAGGCCGGAGGCGAAGCCCTGGACGCCGGGGTCGGAGTCGAAGGGACCGCCGCCGCGCACCGCGTCCCGGGCCCGGTCGGAGAAGGTGGCGATGCCGGTGCCGGCCATGTTCCGCTGCGTGGCCTGGACGAAGCGGGCGTCGTCGGCGACCTCGCCGAAGTTCCAGCCCTCGCCGTACAGGATGATCTTCTTGCCGTCGACGCCGTCCTCTTCGAGGGTGAGCGCGTCGAGGGCCTTGCGCACGGCCAGGATGTTGGCCTTGGGGTGGTGGCCCATCAGGTCGAAGCGGAAGCCGTCGACCTTGTACTGCCTGGCCCAGGTGACCACCGAGTCGACGACGAGCTTGCCCATCATGGCGTTCTCGGTGGCGGTGTTGGCGCAGCAGGTGCTGTTGGCGACCGAGCCGTCGGCCAGCAGGCGCTGGTAGTAGCCGGGCACGATCCGGTCCAGGACGGACGTCCTGGCCTGGCCGCTCGCGGCGGTGTGGTTGTAGACGACGTCCATGACGACGCGCAGGCCGTCCTCGTTCAGCGCCTTGACCATCTTGCGGAACTCGACCGTGCGGCCGGTGCCGTTCGGGTCGGTGGCGTAGGAGCCCTCCGGGACCGTGTAGTGGTACGGGTCGTAGCCCCAGTTGTAGGCGTCCTTGGCGGCGGCCTTCGCCACGCACTCCTGCTGCTGCTCGGAGTCGGCGGCGAAGGAGGCCAGGTCGCAGTCGGGGGTGGTCTGGTCGGCCTTCTTCTCGGGGATCGTGGCGATGTCGAACACGGGCAGCAGGTGCACGTACGAGGTGCCGGCCGCGGCCAGCTCACGCAGGTGCCTGGAGCCGTCGCTGTCCTTGTCCGTGAAGGCCAGGTAGGTGCCGGGGTTCTTGGCGGTCCTGTCCTCGACGGAGAAGTCCCGGACGTGGAGTTCCTGGATCTGCGCGTCCTTCAGCGGGACTGCCTCGGGCTTGGTGTAGCTCGTCCAGCCGGTCGGCGTGAGTGCCTTGTCGGCGAGGTCGACGACGAGGCTGTGCTCGGAGTCGGTGGTGAGGGCGAGCGCGTAGGGGTCGGTGACGTTGTTGGTGACGACCTTGCGGACGCTGGGCGCCCACACCTTCACGACGTACCGGTACGGCTTGTTCTTCCAGGTGCTGGGGCCGGTGACGGACCAGACGCCGGTCGCGGCGTCGCGCCGCATGGCCACCGTCGTGCCGTCCAGCTCCAGGGCGACGCTCTGCGCGGTCGGCGCCCACACCGACAGGGTGGGCCGGTCGCCTCGGAACACCGGGCCGAGGTCGGCTCCGGTCGCGTCGTACAGGTCGTCGAGGACGCCCGCGATCTGCACGCCGGTCGCAGTGAGCACGGCGCCGTTGGCGGCGCGCTGGGAGGCGACGAGCTGCCCGCTCAGTGCCTGGCGGACCCGGTCGCGGTCACGGGGGTCGACGGAGTAGGCGGTGTAGTTCCGCAGGTGCGGGAACTTTGCCTTCTGGGCGTCGGTGAGGTCCGTCCTGTCCAGCCGCAGCCAGCGCTCGTCGGTGCTGGTCAGCGTCCCGTCCTCGACCTCGATGGAGCCGGTGCGGGAGTACAGCAGCTGGGTGGAGGCGGCGGCCTCGGAGCCGTTCCAGGCGATCGTGTTCCGGTCGATCCAGACCGCCTTGGCGGTGGTCAGGTCGAGCGCGGCCGCGGAGCCCTCGGGCTGCGGGAGCAGGTACTTCTCCTGGCCGCTCAACAGCCACACCTCGTGGCCGTTCGCCGTGAGGTCCAGGGACTGGTCGGTGGGCAGGTCCTTCTCGTCGCCCTTGTGCAGGATGTAGCTGAGGCTGGTGGCACCCTCGGTGAGCGGCACCTCGAAAACCGCGCCATAGGCATCAGTCTTCACCGGTTTCAGGGGGTTCGACCACTCGGTGGGGTTCGCGGCGCCGGTCCAGGTGTGCAGGCCCCAGCCTTCGTAGTCGCCGTCGGCGCGGTGGTGGTGCAGGACGGCCTTGGTCTTGTCCGGGGCCGGGTACTCGGCGGCCGGGCGCTCGGTGAGCACGGTCTCCTTGCCCTGCTCGATCCAGATCTCACCGGTCTTGGTGACGTCGATCGAGCGGTCGGCGGAGACGTCCTTGTTGCCCTGCTTGTCGATCACCAGGAAGCCGACGTTCGAGGCGCCCGGCTTGAGCTTGACGTAGGCGAAGGCGCCGTAGGCGTCCCGGCCGGCGAAGGGGTGGCTGTCGGGCCAGTTCGTGGCCTCGCCGTCGGCGATGTCGCCCCAGGTGTACAGGCCCCAGTCGGCGTAGTTCCCGTCGGCGCGCTTGTAGTGGACGACCGCGTAGTCCCGCGAGGACGCGGCGGGGATCTCCTCGGCGGGCGGGGTGCCGGTGGTGGAGGCGGCGGTGGCGCCGGCGGTGCGGCCGGCCGAGTCGATCACGACGGCCTTGTAGCGCAGGGCGGTACCGGCCGGTACGTCCTTGCCGACGACCTGCGTCACCTTGTACGGGGCGTGGTCGGCGGAGCCGAGGACGCGCCAGGCGCCGGTGCCGGTCTGGGCGGCGAAGACGACACGGTTGAGCTGCCCGCCCTCGACGTCGGCGGTCAGCTCGACGGTGCCGGTGGCACCGGCCGCGGGGGCCTTGAGGGTGAGCGTCGGCCTGGTGGCGGGAGCGGCGGGCCGGCCTGCGGCCTTGTAGACGACGGCGGAGCCGGCCGGGACGGTGACGGTGACCTTGCGGTCGGCGTCCGAGGTCAGCGCGCCCGAGGTGCCGTAGATCCCGTCGAAGCGCAGGGCAGCGGAGCCCGTGGCGAAGGTCGCCGACTTCGCCTCGCCCGCGTTGTTGAAGGCGACGACGTACTCGGTGCCGGTCTTGGCGTCGGTGCGGGAGAAGGCGTAGACGCCCGCGCCGTCCGCGGCGTAGCGCTCGGTCTGGATGCCGTCGGCGAGGGCCGGGTTGGCCTTGCGGAGCCCCGCGAGAGCACTGATCTGCTGGTAGAGCGGTGCTCCGGTGTCGTACGCGTCGCTCGCGTGCGTACGGTCCGTGCCGAGCTGGTCGTCGTCGAGGTAGTCGGCGGTACGGGAGGCGAACATGCTCTGGCGGGCGTCCTTGTCGCCGCCGGCACCGGTGAAGCCCTGCTCGTCGCCGTAGTAGACGACCGGGTTGCCGCGGCTGAGGAACATCAGCTCGTTGGCGAGCCGGTCCTTCTTCAGCAGCTCGGCGTCGGAGGCACTGGGGTTGTCCTGCTTCAGGAACGTCCCGATGCGGCCCATGTCGTGGTTGCCGAGGAAGCTGACCTGCTCGTAGGCGTTGGCCTTGTCGGTCGTGTACTTGTAGTCGTCACCGAAGACCCCGGCGAGCTTCTTGGCGCTGCCGCCCTGGGAGGCGTACTGCCGTGCCGCCTCCTGGAAGGGGAAGTCGAGGGTCGCGTCGAGGCGGCCCTGGGTGACGTACGGCGAGGTGATGGAGGTGTCGGCGGAGTAGACCTCGCCGAACATGAAGAAGTCGTCGCGGCCCCGGGCCTTGGCGTAGGCGTCCAGCGCCGTGGCCCACTGGGTCCAGAACTCCAGGTTGACGTGCTTGACCGTGTCGATGCGGAAGCCGTCGATGTCGAAGTCGCGCACCCAGCGCTGGTAGATGCGCTCCATGCCGGTGACGACCTCGGGGCGCTCGGTCCACAGGTCGTCCAGGCCGAAGAAGTCGCCGTAGGTGGAGTTCTCCCCGGCGAAGGTCGAGTCGCCGCGGTTGTGGTACATCCGCGTGTCGTTGAGCCAGGACGGGACCTTGAGGTTCTTCTTGGCCGCCGGGACGCTGGGGGTGCGCGGGAAGGAGTCCTTGTCGACGCGCGGGAAGCGGGTGCCGCCCGCCGCGTAGTCGGCGTCGTCGAAGGGCCGGCCGTCCTTGGTCAGGTACGGGAAGGCGCCCTTGGAGAGGTAGCCGTAGGACTTCTCCTCGTAGTCGACGACGTCGGCGGTGTGGTTGGTGATGACGTCGAAGAAGACCTTCATCCCCTTGGCGTGCGCCTTGTCGATGAGGTTCTCGAGGTCGGCGTTGGTACCGAAGTGCGGGTCGACCTGGGTGAAGTCGGTGATCCAGTAGCCGTGGTAGCCCGCCGAGGCGTTGGCGCCGGTGCCCTGCACGGGCTGGTTCCGGAAGATGGGCGCCATCCAGATGGACGTGGTGCCCAGGCCCTTGATGTAGTCGAGGCGCTTGGTCAGTCCCTTGAGGTCGCCGCCCTGGTAGAAGCCCTTGTCGGTGGGGTCGTAGCCGGTGGTGAGGCGGGAACCGGTGAGCCCGCCGCGGTCGTTGGCGGTGTCGCCGTTGGCGAAGCGGTCCGGGAGCACGAAGTAGAACTGCTCACGGGTGAGGTCGTGGCGCGCGGCCGCCTTGGCGAGGGCCGCGTCCGAGGGCGGAGGCGGCGGGGTGGCGGCCTGGGCCGCGAGCGGCTGGACCAGCGCCGCGGCGAGCGCGGTGACGGCGACCGCCGCGGTCCTTCTGCCCTGTCCGCCCTGCACGGTGCGGCGCGTCCCTGGCGCCGGCCATCTCGGTATCACAGGTGTGAACTCCTTGCGATTACGGCTCATTCGGGTCCGACCCCGCGCGCGACCGTACCGTCGGCGCAACACTTGCAGCAAGGGTCGTGAAAGTAACGGAAAGGAATTTCACGACCCTTGCGGGTTCAGCGGCTCAACAGGAGGACTTGCCCGCGTAGATGGCCAGGGCCGTGTTCGGGCTCAGCGTGGCGGTGAACTGGCCGCTGGAGTTGACCGTCACCGAGGTGTTGTTCTGCACGTTGCAGTAGGTGCCCGCGGGCAGCGAGGTCTGGTACGTGCGGGACAGCGAGGAGGACTCGTGGTTGATGGCCACATAGCCCTTGCCGCCGCGGCCGAAGCCGATCGCCTGGTAGCCGTTGTCCCACCAGTCGGTGACGGCCTGGCCGCGGGTGGCGTTGCGGAAGGCGACCATGCGCTGGATCTCAGGCCAGGCGTGCTGGCACTTCCAGCCGTCCTGCCAGCAGGCGTTGACCTGACCGCCGTTCGGCGGGCCGGCGTCGATGTCGGAGAACTCGTAGCCGGAGTTGATGTCCGGGGCGCCGTACGGCCAGGCCAGCATGAAGACGTTGGCCATCGTGTAGTTGGCGTTGTCCTTGTAGTTCAGGGTGGAGCCGTTGCGCTCGGTGTCGTGGTTGTCGACGAAGACGCCGGAGACCCCGCTGCTCATGTAGCCCCAGCCCTCCCCGAAGTTCTTCAGGTAGGCGAGCCGCTCGTTGTTGAAGACCCGCTTGAGGTCGTAGGCGTAGCGGAACTCCTGCACATCGCCGTTGCCGGTGTACTCGGACGGCTGGACGGCCTCCCCGGCGCCGTAGATGGCCTCCTGCTTCCAGTAGACCGACGGGTTGCTCAGCCGGGACTTGATGTTCGCGAGGTCGGCGGCCGGGATGTGCTTGGCCGCGTCCACGCGGAAGCCGTCCACGCCGTGGGACAGCAGGGTGTTCAGGTAGCCGGCGATGGCGGAGCGGACGTAGTCCTCACCGGTGTCGAGGTCCGCGAGGCCGACCAGTTCGCAGTTCTGGACGTGCCAGCGGTCCTGGTAGTTGGTGATCGACGCGGTGCAGTTGTCGAAGTCGTTGGACGAGTACAGACCGGGGTAGTTGTACTTCGTGTACGACGAGCCGCCGGTGCCGGTGCCGTTGCCGGCCGCCATGTGGTTGATGACGGTGTCGACGACGACCTTCACCCCGGCCGCGTGACACGTGCCGATCATGTTGCGGAAGGCGGTGGTGTCGCCGAGCCGGCCGGCGATCTTGTAGCTGACGGGCTGGTACGACGTCCACCACTGGGAGCCCTGGATGTGCTCGGCAGGCGGGGAGACCTGCACGTAGCCGTATCCGGCGGGGCCGAGGCGGTTGGTGCACTCGGCCGCGACCGAGGTGTACTTCCACTCGAAGAGGACGGCGGTGACGTCCTTGGTCCCGGGCGGGGAGGCCTGGGCGGTGCCGGGTATCAGCACCGCGGCCGCCCCGGCGAGCGCGAGCGCGCCCGAAACGATTCTGCTGGCCATGTGGGGAGTTCCTTCATCGTTGAAGGGGTTTGCTGAAATCTTTCAGAAACCTTGCGGTGGCCAGATGTTAAAGGCCCGCCGCCCAAAAGGGCAGCGGGCCGGAGGAAGTTGCTGCAAGAAGTTACTCGGCCGTGCTGAACCACACGGTCGTGTCGGCGGGCACCTTGGTCTCGCCGTCGGTCTGAGCGACCTCGCCGCTGGCCAGCAGGACACGGCCGTAGGCGGGGGTGGTCACCGACTCGCCGGTGGTGTTGGCGACACACACGAACTCGCCGCGGCGCAGCGCCAGGACGCCCTCGGGCGCGCGCAGCCACTCCACCGAGTCGCCCGCGCCGAGGTCCGCGTGCTCCCGGCGCACCGCGAGGGCCGCGCGGTACAGCTCCAGGGTGGAGCCGGCCTCGCCGGTCTGGGCCTCGACGCTCAGCTCGCCCCACGCGGCCGGCTGGGGCAGCCAGCTGCCGCCGCCGCCGAAGCCGTAGGAGGCACCGGTGCGGGTCCACGGGATCGGCACCCGGCAGCCGTCGCGGAAGCCGTCCTGGCCCGCGCCGCGGAAGTACGCCGGGTCCTGGCGCACCTCGTCGGGCAGGTCGACGACGTCCGGCAGGCCGAGCTCCTCGCCCTGGTAGACGTAGGCCGAGCCGGGCAGCGCCAGCATCAGCAGGGAGGCCGCGCGGGCGCGGCGCAGACCCAGTTCGCGGTCGCCGGCCTCGCGGATCTGGGTGCCGAGACCGGGCGGGTTGGCGAAGCGGGTGGCGTGCCGGGTGACGTCGTGGTTGGACAGCACCCAGGTCGCGGGGGCGCCCACCGGGCGCATGGCCTCCAGGGTGCGGTCGACGACCGTGCGCAGTTCCTCGGCGTCCCATTCGGTGCCCAGGTACTGGAAGTTGAAGGCCTGGTGCAGCTCGTCGGGGCGCACGTAGTTGGCGGTGCGCTCGACGGTGGGCGTCCACGCCTCCGCGACGAAGATGCGCCCGCCCGTCTCGCGGCCCCGCCCTTCCGCGGAAGGCCCTTCGGGCCCCAGTGCGTCGGAGTACTCGTCGAGGATCAGACGCCACTGCCGGTAGATGTCGTGGACGCCGTCCTGGTCGAAGAACGGCATGACATCGTTGCCCAGCAGCTTGAGCTGATCGTGGGCGCCGAGGTCGGGCAGACCGGCGGCCTTGACCATGCCGTGGGCGACGTCGATACGGAAGCCGTCCACGCCCATGTCGAGCCAGAAGCGCAGGATCGAGCGGAACTCGTCGCCGACGGCCGGGTGCTCCCAGTTGAAGTCGGGCTGCTCGGGGGCGAAGAGGTGCAGGTACCACTCGCCCGGGGTGCCGTCGGGCTCGGTGACCCGGGTCCAGGCCGGGCCGCCGAAGATGGACTCCCAGTCGTTGGGGGGCAGTTCGCCGTTCTCGCCCTTGCCGGGGCGGAAGTGGTAGCGCTCGCGCAGCGGGGAGCCGGGGCCCTCCGCGATCGCGCGCTTGAACCACTCGTGGTGGTCGGAGGAGTGGTTGGGCACCAGGTCGACGATGATGCGCAGGCCCAGCGCGTGGGCGTCGCGGATCAGCGCGTCGGCGTCCAGGAGGTTGCCGAACATCGGGTCGACGGCGCGGTAGTCGGCCACGTCGTAGCCGGCGTCGGCCTGTGGGGAGGCGTAGAAGGGGCTCAGCCACACGGCGTCCACGCCGAGATCGCGCAGGTACGGGAGACGGGAGCGTACGCCTTCCAGGTCGCCCATGCCGTCGCCGTTGCTGTCGGCGAAGCTGCGCGGATAGACCTGGTAGATCACCGCGTCCCGCCACCAGTCGCGGCGCTTGGCGACGGTGGCGACGGCGGAGTTCGGTGCCGGGTCGGCGGAATGCTGGCTCATGGCGTCCTTGGGTAACTGAGTGGATGTCATGTGGGTTTCGGGTGCGGGTGACGAGGCGGTCGCGGTGACAGCGGGGTCGGATGGTCACCGCGGCCGCCTCGGGTCCCGGGGGGTGACGCCCTTGAGGGGCGCGGGGAACCTGCGCGACCTGCCACGACGAGAGCCGCGCACGATCGACGGCGATCAGTCCCCCTCTCGGCGCCTACCCCTTTGTGCCGCCCGCGGTCAGGCCGGTCACGAGGTTCTTCTGCACGAGGTAGAAGAACGCGGAGACGGGTATCGCGACCAGGACCGCGGTGGCGGCCATCAGGTTGCGCTGGGCGTCGTGCTCGCTGACGAAACTCTGCAGACCGACCGCGAAGGTGTACTTCGTGTCGCTCAGCATGAACGTCGAGGCGAAGGCGACCTCACCGAACGCGGTGATGAAGCTGTAGAAGGCGGCGACCGCGAGGCCGGGCTTGGCCAGCGGCAGGATCAGCCGGAAGAAGGTGCCGAACGGGGAGAGCCCGTCGACCCGGCCGGCTTCGTCGATCTCGAACGGAATGGTGTCGAAGTAGCCCTTCAGCAACCAGGCGCAGTAGGGCACGGCTGTCGAACAGTAGACCAGGATCAGACCGAGGTAGGTGTCGATCAGCTGGAACTCCGACAGGATCTGGTACATCGGCACGATCAGCACGGCGATCGGGAACATCTGGGTGACCAGAAGCACCCACATGAACTTCCTGTAGCCGGGGAAGCGCATCCGCGACACCGCGTACCCGGTGGTCGCCGCGATCATCACGCCGATGACCGTGGTGCCGAGCGAGACGATGAGCGAACTCTTCAGCCAGTCGAAGAAGTTGGTCTCCGTCAGGACGAACGAGTAGTTGTCGAACGTCATCTTCCCCCAGATGTCACCGGGGTGCAGATAGTCGTCCTTGTCCGGGCCCAGCGACAGGAAGATCAGCCAGGCGATCGGGAACAGCGCGATCAGGCTGCCCACGATGAGGATGCCGTGGGAGGCGAGGGAGCCCAGCAGGCTGTTGTCGCCACGGCGACGGATGCCGCCCTTCGGATCGGCCGTGCGGCCGGTCCGGGTCTCCTGGGCGGAGGTCTCGACTGTGGTCGTACTCATGTGAGCTCCTGCCTCAGATCGCGAGCTGCTGATCGTTGCGGTTGAGCCAGCGGCGGTAGAAGGAGGTGAAGACGATCAGGATGGCCAGCAGCAGGATGCCGTAGGCCGCGGACTGCGCGAAGTCGCGCGGCTGCTGTCCGAAGCCCAGGTAGTAGGCCCAGGTCACGAGGATCTGGGCATCCGGGGCGGTGTCCCCAAAAAGCAGGAAGATCACGGCGAACTGGTTGAACGTCCAGATCACGCCGAGCAGGACGACGGTGGAGCTGACCGAGCGCAGGCCCGGCAGGGTCACGTAGCGGAAGCGCTGCCAGGCGCTGGCACCGTCCATCTCGGCCGCCTCGTACAGCGAGGCGTCGATGGACTGGAGTCCGCCGAGCAGCGAGACCATCATGAACGGCACACCGCACCAGGTGTTGACCATGATCGCGGCGAACCGCTGCCAGAAGGTGTCCTCCAGCCACAGCGGTGCCGGCAGGTGCAGCGCCTCCAGGGCCGAGTTGATGACACCGCCGTCGGCGAGCATGAACCGCCAGCCGAAGACGGTGACGAAGGTCGGCACGGCCCAGGGCAGGATCAGGATCAGCCGGTAGAAGGTACGGCCGCGCAGCTTCTGGTTGAGCAGCAGGGCGAGGCCCAGGCCGACCCCGTAGTGCAGGGCGACACAGACGGCCGTCCACACGATCGTCCAGATGAAGTGCGACCAGAACCGGTCGTACGCCGTAGGACCCCACAGGATGTCGGCGTAGTTGTCGAGCCCGATGAACTTGTAGGTCGCCTCGATCTCGTTGACGCCGATGGTGCGCGCCGTGTTGAGGCTGTTGGCGTCCGTGAGCGTGAGATAGAAGCCGTACGCCAGGGGATAGAGCACAAGGATGCCGAGCACGATCGCCACCGGGGTGATCATGGCGTAGGCGTACCAGTGCTTCTGGTAGGCGTGCTTCAGGCGCTGCCCGAGGCCGGGCCGGGGCCCGCGATCACCGCGGCGCTTGCCGGTCGCTCGATCGATGGCGACTGTCATGGTTCGACACCTTCTGAAAGATCAAGGGGAGTACGGCGCACAGGCCGGCGGCCGCCGGGACGCTCCCCCACCATGATCGGGGCGTCCCGGCGGCCACGGGCGGTCACTTGCTGAAGTCCGGCACCAGCTTGGCGATGGACGTCTCGGCGCTGCTCAGCCCCTCGTCCAGGGACTTCTTGCCACCGGCGATGGCGGGCAGCTCGCTGTCCAGCGGGCCCCACAGGGAGCTGTACTCGGGCAGGGCCGGGCGCGGCTGGGCGGCGGCCAGGACCGACTGGTAGCCGGCGATGCCCGGGTCGGCCTTGACCTTCGGCGTGTAGGCGTCGTCGCGCGTGGGAAGCGTGGAGTTCTTCAGTGCGATGGTCTCCTGGGCGTGGGCCGAGGTCATGAAGTTCACGAACTTCAGCGAGGCCTGCTGGTGGGCCTCGTCGGAGCCGGCGTACACGGAGAGGTTGTGACCGCCGGTCGGGGCGCCCGCCTTGCCGGAGGAACCGGCCGGCACGGTGACGATGCCGAGGTTGTTCCTGTCCTTGAACGCGGAGCCCTTGTAGAAGTTGGTGATCTCCCACGGACCCTGGACGATCGCGGCGACCTTGCCGTTGACGAACGCGTCCTGGATGTGCGCGTAGGCGTCGGCGGTGGTGTCGGCCTTGTGCAGGCCCTTGCCGTCGAAGAGGCTCAGCCAGGTGCCGTAGCCCTTCTTCGCCTCGGGCGAGCTGACCGTGATCTTCTTGGCGGCGGCGTCGACGGTGTCGGTGCCCTCGCCGTAGAGGAAGGACTGGGCGTAGTAGGCCTGGGTGGAGCCCCAGTAGCCGTCGACACCGGTCTTCGCCTTGATCGTGGCGGCGGCCTGCTTCAGCTCGTCCCACGTCTGCGGGGCCTCGACGCCGGCCTTCTCGAACAGGGCCTTGTTGTAGACCAGGGCGAGGGTGTCCGTGACGAACGGAACGCCGTAGGTCTTGCCCTCGTACTTGGCCTGCTCGATCAGGTTGGTCTTGAACTTGCCCTGGTCCGCGAGGGCGTCCGTGCCGTCGAGCGGCAGGAGGAAGCCCTTCTTGGCGAAGGCGGGGGTCCAGCCGACCTCCGAGCGCAGCACGTCCGGGGCACCCTTGGAACCGGCGGCGGTGTCGAACTTGTTCTGCGCCTGGTCGAAGGGGACGTTGACGTACTTGACCTTGATGCCCTTGTTGGCGGCCTCGAACTCCTTGGCCAGGGCCTTGTACGTCGGTGCCTCGTTGGTCGCGTTGGAGGTGTCCCACCAGGTGATGGTGACCGGACCGTCGGCCTTGTCGCCGCTGTCACTTCCGCCGCCGCAGGCCGTCGCCGCGAGAGCGAGGGACGCCACCAGCGCGCTGGCCGCTATGCCACGCCGCATGAGTTCTCCTTGAGGGTGAAAGCCCGTGTTGCCATGGGTGACGGTCCCGCCCGTCTCCCTTGCGTCTTGCCGACTGCGCCGTTGCGGCCGCCGGGCGACTGGAACGTAACAGCCATGTAAGCGCTGCGAAAGACCTTGCAGCAAAAAAGTGCAAGGGATCTCAGGCGTTACGTCGGCGTGACCTGTTCTCCACTGTCACGAGACCCGGTATTGCAGGTGATCAGCGCATGGAGGAACACTTGTGCAAGACTCTGCAAGCTCTTGCCGTACGTTTCACGAGGGGACGCCATGTCACAGCAACCACCGGTGCGCCGGTCCACCGCCCGCACCCGGCGTCCGGTTGGTGTGCAAGGCGACATACGACCGGTACAGTCCACTGCCGTGACCACACGGCTTGCGGACATCGCTGCGCAGGCGGGGGTGAGCGAAGCGACCGTCAGCCGCGTCCTCAACGGGAAGCCCGGCGTCGCCGCCACCACCCGCCAGTCCGTGCTGGCCGCCCTCGACGTGCTCGGCTACGAGCGTCCCGTCCGGCTGCGCCAGCGCAGCGCGGGCCTGGTCGGACTGATCACGCCCGAGCTGGAGAACCCGATATTCCCGGCCCTGGCGCAGGTCATCGGCCAGGCGCTGACCCGCCAGGGCTACACACCCGTGCTCGCCACCCAGACCCCGGGCGGCTCGACCGAGGACGAGCTGACCGAGATGCTGGTGGACCGCGGGGTCGCCGGGATCATCTATGTCTCCGGACTGCACGCCGACACCACCGCCGACATGCAGCGCTACGAGCAGCTGCGGGCGCAGGGCGTGCCCTTCGTGCTCGTGGACGGATTCTCGCCGAAGGTGCAGGCGCCGTTCATCTCCCCCGACGACCGCGCGGCGATGCAGCTGGCGGTCACGCACCTGGCCTCGCTGGGCCACACCCGGATCGGCCTGGCCCTCGGACCGAAGCGGTTCGTGCCGGTGCAGCGCAAGATCGAGGGGTTCGTGCGCACCATGCAGGACCAGCTGGGGCTGCCGGCCGACACGATCGAGGCGGAGCTGGTCCAGCACTCCCTGTACACGCTGGAGGGCGGCCAGGCGGCCGCGACCGCGCTCATCGACCGTGACTGCACGGCCGTGGTGTGCGCCAGCGACATGATGGCGCTCGGCGCCATAAGGGCAGCCCGGCAGCGGGGTCTGTCCGTGCCGCATGACATCTCGGTGGTCGGCTTCGACGACTCCCCGCTGATCGCGTTCACCGACCCGCCGCTGACCACCGTGCGCAAGCCGGTCCCGGCGATGGGCCAGGCCGCCGTGCGCACACTGCTGGAGGAGATCGGCGGAACGCCAGCTCCGCACAGCGAGTTCGTGTTCATGCCCGAGCTGGTGGTGCGCGGTTCGACCGCTTCCGCCCCCGGAGACCGCAATCGTCCCTAAGATGGAGACGGTCCTGTCCGGTGGGCTTATGAGGTGCGCTCCGGACCGGCCCAGGGGATGATCGATGGGGTAACTATTGTCTGGCAGACTCTGTGCCCATGGGTGAGACGACCGTGACGCCGCAGCAGGAAGGCCTGGAAGAGGCCGTTCCGCAGCCAGTCACGGACCGGTCCGGGCAGGGGTTCGTGGACCGGCTGCGCGCCCCGCGAAGGCCCCGGCTGTGGTTCGAGATCCTGCTGATCGCGGTGAGTTACTGGACGTACTCGCTGATCCGCAACGCGGTCCCGGAGCAGAAGGCCGAGGCGCTGCGCAACGCCGACTGGATCTGGCAGGCCGAGCACCATCTCGGCACCGCCTTCGAGCAGTCCGTGAACCACGCGGTGAACGGCGTGACTTGGCTCATCGTCGGCATGAACTACTACTACGCCACCCTGCACTTCGTGATCACGCTGGGTGTTCTGGTGTGGCTCTACCGTAGTCATCCGGGGCGTTACGCGGCGACCCGGATGGTGCTGTTCTCCACCACCGGTGTGGCGCTGGTCGGTTACTACCTGTATCCGCTCGCCCCGCCCCGGCTGATGAACGGCGGCGGCTTCATCGACACCGTGCTGGTGCACCAGACCTGGGGCTCGATGGCCTCCGGCGACCTGAAGAACATGTCGAACCAGTACGCCGCGATGCCGTCGATGCACATCGGCTGGTCGCTGTGGTGCGGTCTGACCATCTTCGCGCTGGCCACGGTCCCCTGGGCCAGGATGCTCGGCCTGCTCTACCCGGCGGTCACCCTGATCGTCATCGTCGCCACGGCCAACCACTTCTGGCTGGACGCGGTGGGCGGCATCCTGTGTCTGGCCTTCGGCTACACGGTGGCCCGCCTCTGGTACGGCGCGCTGCCGTACTCCCTCCCGCGGCTGGTGCCGCCCAGGGGCGAACCGCTGATTCCGGCCAAACCCTGAGGGGGCCGGGCGGCCTCAGGGCCTGTCCGGGCGCATGACCGGTCCTACCGGTCCGCGTAGAACAGCTCGTCCACCACCGAACGTGCCCGGCGCATGGTCCGCCGGTAGCCGTCCAGCATGTCCCCCACGTGCCCGGGTCCGTACCCGAGGTAGCGGCCCACCGCGGCCAGCTCCCGGGCGTCGGAGGGGAAGGTGTCCCCGGCCCGCCCGCGCACCAGCATCACGGCGTTGCGCACCCGTGTGGCCAGCACCCATGCCTCGTCGAGGGTGCTCGCGTGGTCCTCGGACAGCAGCTCCGCCTCCCGCGCCGCGGTCAGTGCCCCCCGGGTGCGGGTGGTCCGCAGTCCGGGCTGCTCCGCCCCGTGCCGCAGCTGGAGCAGCTGCACGGTCCACTCCACGTCCGACAGGCCTCCGGGCCCCAGCTTGGTGTGCAGCTTGGGGTCGGCGCCGCGCGGCATCCGCTCGGACTCCATCCGGGCCTTCAGCCGCCGGATCTCCCGTACGGCGTCGTCGTCCAGGCCTCCGGAGGGGTACCGCAGGGGGGCGATGAGCTCGACGAAGCGCCGCCCCAGGTCCTCGTCCCCGGCGACCGGCTCGGCCCGCAGCAGTGCCTGCGACTCCCAGCCGAGGGACCAGCGGCGGTAGTACGCCTCGTATGACTTCAGGGTGCGCACCAGGGGCCCGGACTTGCCCTCGGGCCGCAGGTCGGCGTCGATCAGCAGAGGAGGGTCGGCGCTGGGGATCTGCAGTAGGCGGCGCATCTCGGAGACGACCTTGTTGGCGGCCGTGGCCGCCTCCTGCTCAGAGACGCCCTCGCGCGGCTCGTGCACGAAGACGACATCGGCGTCGGAGCCGTAGCCCAGCTCGTGTCCGCCGAAGCGGCCCATGCCGATGATCGCGAACCGGGTGGGCAGGGTCTCGCCCCAGCCGGCGCGGACGACCGCCCGCAGGGTGCCCGCGAGGGTGGCGGCGGTGAGGTCGGAGACGGCGCCCCCAACCCGGTCCACCAGCGCTCCCTGGTCGGGCTCGGCGGGCTGGGCCTCGGTGCCGTAGGAGCTGACGATGTCCGCCGCGGAGGTGCGGAACAGCTCACGGCGGCGTACTCCGCGCGCGGCCCTGACCCCGCTCTCGGCGTCGTCCGCGCGGCCCACCGCGGCGAGGATCTCCTGCTCCAGATGGGCTCGGGTGCGCGGGCCGAGACCGCCGCCGTCCCCGTCGCCGAGCAGCGCGACCGCTTCGGGGGCGCGCATCAGCAGGTCGGGGGCGAGCCGCCCGGCGGACAGGACACGGGCGAGGTTCTGCGCGGCGGCGCCCTCGTCCCGCAGCAGCCGCAGGTACCAGGGCGTCTTGCCCAGCGCGTCGGAGACCTTGCGGAAGTTCAGCAGGCCCGCGTCCGGGTCGGCGGAGTCGGCGAACCAGCCGAGCAGCACCGGCAGCAGGGTGCGCTGGATGGCGGCCTTGCGGGTGACGCCGGAGGCGAGGGCCTCCAGATGGCGCAGGGCGGCCGCGGGGTCGGCGTAGCCGAGGGCGATGAGGCGCTCGCGGGCCGCTTCGGGGCTGAGCCGGGCCTCGCCGGGGGCGAGCTGCGCGACGGCGTCCAGGAGCGGGCGGTAGAACAGCTTCTCGTGCAGCCGGCGCACCACGCCGGTGTGGCGGCGCCACTCGCGGTTCAGCTCGGTGACCGGCTCGGTGCGCAGGCCCAGCGAGCGGCCGAGGCGCCGCTGGTCGGCCTCGCCCTCGGGGACGAGGTGGGTGCGGCGCAGCCGGTAGAGCTGGATGCGGTGCTCCAGGGAGCGCAGGAAGCGGTAGGCCTCGTCGAGCTGCACGGCGTCGGCGCGGCCGACGTAGCCGCCGGTGGCGAGGGCCTGGAGGGCGTCGAGGGTGGTGCCGCTGCGCAGGCCGGCGTCGGCGCGGCCGTGCACGAGCTGCAGCAGCTGCACGGCGAACTCGACGTCCCTGAGTCCGCCGGGGCCGAGCTTGAGCTCACGGTCGAGCTCGGCGGCGGGGATGTTCTCCACCACCCGGCGGCGCATCTTCTGCACGTCGGCGACGAAGTTCTCCCGCTCGGCCGCCTGCCACACCAGGGGCGACACGGCGGCCACGTACTCCTCGCCCAGCTCCAGGTCGCCGGCGACCGGGCGGGCCTTGAGCAGGGCCTGGAACTCCCAGGTCTTGGCCCAGCGCTGGTAGTACGCGAGGTGGCTGCTGAGGGTGCGGACGAGGGGGCCGTTGCGGCCCTCGGGGCGCAGGTTGGCGTCGACGGGCCAGATGGAGCCCTCGACGGTGGTCTCGGAGCAGACCCGCATCATGTGCGAGGCCAGCTTGGTGGCCGCGCGCAGCGCCTTGTCCTCCTCGGCGCCCTCGGCGGCCTCCGCGACGAAGATGACGTCGACGTCGGAGACGTAGTTCAGCTCGTGGCCGCCGCACTTGCCCATCGCGATCACCGCGAGCCGGCACAGCGCGGCGTCACCGGGCGCGGCCGCGCGGGCGATGGCGAGGGCGGCGCGCAGGGTGGCGGTGGCGAGGTCGGCGAGCTCGGCCGCGGTCTGGGCGACGTCGGTGGTGGCGCACACGTCACGGGCCGCGATGGACAGCAGACACCGCCGGTAGGCGACGCGCAGCGTCACGGGGTCGTCGGCCTCGGCGAGGCCGCGCTCGAACTCCTCCACGCCCGGGTGCAGGTCGCGCGGCTCGTACGTGACCAGCTCCCGCCAGTCCCCCGGGTGCCGGACGAGGTGGTCGGCGAGGGCCGCGGAGGCGCCGAGCACGCCCAGCAGGCGGTCACGCAGCGGCTTTGCCGCTATCAGCGTGTCGACCAGCTCGCGGCGGTCGGTGGGCGCGGACTGCGCCTCCAGCAGCCGGACCAGGCCGTGCAGCGCGAGGTCGGGGTCGGCGGTGCCGCCGAGGGCCTCCAGCAGCACCGGGTCGCTGCGTACGGCGGTCAGCTCCGGGCTGTCCAGCAGCCGTTCGGCGGCGGACGGATCGGTGAAGCCGTGCCGCAGCAGCCGAGTGAAGGTACTGCTCCTGCGCCCCGGCGCCGTCATGCCCCGCCTCCCGTCCGATCAAGGTCGTCCGTTCGAGACTAACCGCAGTCCGCCTCACGGGCGCCGATGAGTTCCGTCCGTGAGACGGGTCCCCACCTCAGGCACACGGAAGGAGAGGCGATGCCCGACACGACACCGCGGACCAGGCTGGACACCCGGTACAGCGACCCCGCCGCCACCGCGACCGACTGGGCGGAGGCCGAGAAGCTGCTGGCCGCCGCCGAGCTGTTCTGGATCTCGACCGTACGGCCGGACGGGCGGCCGCACGTCACCCCGCTCCCCGCGGTGTGGTCGCGGGGGGCGCTGCACTTCTGCACGGGCCCGGAGGAACGCAAGGCGCGCAACCTCGCGGCGAACCCGCGGGTCGTCCTGACCACGGGCACCAACACCTGGGACCGGGGCTACGACGTGGTGGTCGAGGGCGAGGCGGTGCGGGTGACGGACGAGGCGCGTCTGCGCGAACTGGCGGCGGCGTGGGAGGCGAAGTACGGCAGCTTCTGGCACTTCGAGGTCCGGGAGGGCCATTTCCAGCACGGCGCCGGGCGCGCCGTCGTCTACTCGGTGGCGCCGGGCACGGTTTTCGGGTTCGGTAAGGGGGAGCCGTTCAGCCAGACGCGGTGGCGGTTCGGCTGACCTTCGGATGACGCGACAAGGGAGTCACGCCATGCAGATGAGCCTCGAAGTCGTCCTTCTGCCGGTGTCCGACGTGGACCGGGCCAAGGAGTTCTATCAGGACAAGGTCGGCTTCCATGTCGACCTGGACGGCGAGGTGATGCCCGGGGTCCGGATCGTCCAGCTCACCCCGCCCGGCTCGGGCTGTTCGATCGCCCTGGTGGACGGCCTCCAAGTGCCCACGGGCACTCCGAAGCCGGGCACCTACCACGGGCTCCAGCTGTGCGTCACCGACGCCAAGGCCGCCTACGAGGAGCTCACCGCCCGGGGCCTGGACGTCTCCGAGCCCCAGCAGTGGGCACCGCAGGACGGCGCGACGTTCATGTACTTCAAGGACCCGGACGGCAACGGCTGGTCGATCCAGGAGTACCGGCGCCGGCTGACGGAGCCGCTCCACAAGCTTCTGGCGGAGCAGGCGGAGCGGGCGGAGCAGGGCGAGTAGGCAGGTCCCTGGTTCCGCCCGGCCGTGACGCGGGCGCCGGCGACGGTCCGCCCGGCCATGACGCGGGTGCCGGCGGCGGCCCGGCCCGGCCGCCGGTGTCTACGTCACGGCCCGCACCGCACCGCACGAAGTGCCCCGGCCACCCGGCCCGGGGCGTGACTTACGACACTCGGCAGGCCCGTGCGGGGCCGAGTTCACCTGCGTTCAAACCCAGCGACCCCCTTTGTTATGACTATGTGACTGCCATGCGATCGCTCTCGGACCCGGTGGACGGTAAGTTCGTTCGTCTGCCTCCGGGGCGATCACCGGCGTCGGCCCCTCACCGGTTCCGGCCGGGACGAACTGCCCGCCGATGACGAGCCCCGGACCGTGCCGGGGCGGGCGTGAGCGCAAGCGCGTGTCTCGGCGACGCCCACGAGCAAGGAGAACCTCACGGTGCCCGTCCTCCGCATCGCGCGCCAGCCTCGGTCCGCAGCCGACGAAGCCCCGCCGATTCCGGAAGCGAGAGAGGGCGGTACCGGCGGCAGGCCGGCTGCCCCGGCCGGCAACGCGGGGATGCGGCTCGACATCCAGGGCCTGCGCGCGGTGGCCGTCTCCCTCGTGGCGCTCTCCCACGCCGGGGTGACCCAGGTCGCGGGCGGCTACATCGGCGTGGACGTCTTCTTCGTCATCTCCGGCTTCCTGATCACCTCGCTGATGCTCCGCGAGCACCAGCGCTCCGGCAAGATCGCCCTCGGCAAGTTCTACGCCCGCCGCGCGCTGCGTCTGCTGCCCGCCTCCACCCTCGTGGTGCTGGCGACACTCGCGGGCTCCTGGCTGTTCCTCGGCCCCCTGCGCTTCGCGGACTACGCCAAGGACGCCATCGCCTCCGCCTGGTACGTCGTCAACTTCCGGCTGGCCGACGCCGGGACCGACTACTTCAACACGGATGTGCCGCCCTCGCCGTTCCAGCACTTCTGGTCGCTGGCGGTCGAGGAGCAGTTCTATCTGATCTGGCCCATCCTGCTGATCGTCGCGCTGAAGCTGTTCCGGCGCCGGGCCCTGCTGGCGATCCCGCTGCTCGCCCTCGCCGCGGGCTCCTTCGCGGTGAACCTCGACCTCACCGAGACGTCCCCTTCCTGGGCCTACTTCGCCTCCCAGGGACGCATCTGGGAGCTGGCGGTCGGCGCCCTGCTGGCCCTGGCGGCGCACCGGCTGCACGAGATCCCGCAGCCGATCGCGGCGGTGCTGAGCTGGGCGGGCCTGGCGGCCATCGCCTACGGCGCAGTCGCCTTCGACGAGACCACCCGCTTCCCCGGCTACAACGCGATCGTCCCGGTCGTCGGCGCCGCCGCGGTCCTGGCCTGCGGTGCGGCGGGCGGCCGCTACGGCGCCGGTGCGCTGCTCTCGCTGCGCCCGGCCGTCTGGATCGGCGGCATCTCCTACGCCTGGTACCTGTGGCACTGGCCGCTGATCCTCATCGTCCCGGCCGCCGTCGGATTCGGTGAGCACGACGGCCCGCTGCGGCTGATCGCCGCGCTGTGCGGCATCCCGCTCGCCTGGCTGACCCTGCACCTGGTCGAGAACCCGATGCGTTTCCACCGCGCGTTCAAGGCCCGCGCGAACCGGGGTCTGGCCCTGGGCCTCGGCCTGTCGGCTCTCGCCGCCCTGACCGCGGTCGTCGCCGCGCAGTTCCCGCCGGGCCTCGCCTCGGGCTCCGCCCGCCAGAACACCCGCGAGGCCCTCACCGGCACCTCCGACCCGCAGGCCGCGCTGACCCGGCTGCTGGAGGAGCGGATCGACAAGCTGCCCTCCAACCTCGAACCGAGCATGCGCGACGTGGCGTACAAGCGGTCCGCGGTCTACACCGACGACTGCGCCCTGACCATGACCGACGAGGTGCAGACCCAGCCCTGCCTGTACGGCGACAAGACCGGCGAGCGCAGCGTGGTCCTCTTCGGCGACTCGCACGTCGCACAGTGGTTCCCGGCGTTCGACGCGATCGCCCGCAAGCACCATTGGAAGCTGTACTCGTTCACCAAGAACGCCTGCAAGGTCTCCCAGATCACCATCGCGTACAACGGCGGCCCGTACTCCACCTGCGACACATGGCGGCAGGTCACCATCGACAAGATCCGGAAGATGCGGCCCGAGCTGGTCATCACCTCCAGCTCCCAGTCCGCGAAGCTGTGGGGCGAGGGCGACATGGCCGAGGTCTGGGGCAAGGGCCAGGCCGAGACCTACCGGATGCTCCAGCAGGGCCGCACCCGCGTGCTGACGCTGCTGGACACCCCCTGGCCGAAGAACAACTCCGTGGACTGCGCGGTGGCCCACCCCGACGACCTCGGCGCCTGCGCCCGCGACCGCTCCGAGGCCGACCGCAACCCCGCCGTCACGAAGGCGATCCTCGCGGCGGCCAAGGCCGAGAAGGTCGCGACCATCGACCCCTACGACTGGGTCTGCGCCCCCTCCGGCAACTGCCCGGTCGTCGTCGGCAACACCATGGTCTACCGCGACTACGGCCACCTCGCCGACCCCTACGTCGAGGCACTCACCCCGGTCGTGGAGAACGAACTGGTGCGCCTGTTCGGGGCGGACCTCAGCCAGCGCCGATAGGCACACACGCCGAAGGGGGCCGACGATCCGTCGTCGGCCCCCTTCGGCATATCCCTCGCAGGACCTGCCCTTACAGCACCGGCAGGTTCTTGCGCAGCTCGAACGCGGTCACCTCGGAGCGGTACTCCTCCCACTCCGACCTCTTGTTGCGCAAGAAGAAGTCGAAGACGTGCTCGCCGAGGGTCTCGGCCAGCAGGTCGCTGCCCTCCATGAGGGTCAGGGCCTCGCCGAGGTTCTGCGGGAGGGGCTCGATGCCCAGGGCGCGGCGTTCGGCGTTGGACAGGGCCCAGACGTCGTCCTCGGCGCCCTGGGGCAGTTCGTAGCCCTCCTCGATGCCCTTGAGGCCGGCGGCCAGCAGGACGGCGTAGGCGAGGTAGGGGTTGGCGCCGGAGTCCAGGGAGCGGACCTCCACCCGGGCGGAGCCCGTCTTGCCCGGCTTGTACATGGGGACCCGGACCAGGGCGGAGCGGTTGTTGTGGCCCCAGCAGATGTAGGAGGGGGCCTCGCCGCCCGCGCCAGCGGTGCGCTCGGAGCCGCCCCAGATGCGCTTGTAGGAGTTGACCCACTGGTTGGTCACCGCGGAGATCTCCGCCGCGTGCCGCAGCAGGCCCGCGATGAAGGAGCGGCCGACCTTGGAGAGCTGGTACTCGGCGCCGGACTCGTAGAACGCGTTGCGGTCGCCCTCGAAGAGGGACAGGTGGGTGTGCATACCGGAGCCGGGGTGCTCGGAGAACGGCTTCGGCATGAAGGTCGCGTGCACGCCCTGCTCCAGCGCGACCTGCTTCATGACCAGTCGGAAGGTCATGATGTTGTCGGCCGTGGAGAGCGCGTCGGCGTAGCGCAGGTCGATCTCCTGCTGGCCCGGGGCGCCCTCGTGGTGGGAGAACTCCACCGAGATGCCCATCGACTCCAGCATGGTGATCGCCTGGCGGCGGAAGTCCATGCCGATGTTGGTCGGGGTGTGGTCGAAGTAGCCCGAGTTGTCGGCCGGAGTGGGCCGGGAGCCGTCCAGCGGGCGGTCCTTCAGCAGGAAGAACTCGATCTCCGGGTGGGTGTAGAAGGTGAAGCCCAGGTCGGAGGTGCGGGCGAGGGCGCGCTTGAGGACATAGCGCGGGTCCGCGAAGGACGGGGAGCCGTCGGGCATCAGGATGTCGCAGAACATCCGGGCCGTGCCCGGGGTCTCCGCGCGCCACGGCAGCACCTGGAAGGTCGACGGGTCCGGCTTGGCGATCATGTCGGACTCGTAGACCCGGGCGAAGCCCTCGATGGCGGAGCCGTCGAAGCCGATGCCCTCGTCGAAGGCCTGCTCAAGCTCGGCCGGGGCCACGGCGACGGACTTGAGGAAGCCCAGCACGTCCGTGAACCACAGGCGTACGAACCGGATGTCGCGTTCCTCCAACGTCCGGAGCACGAACTCCTGCTGCTTGTCCATCTTCCGCTTCCCCATCCTTGCTGGTCAGGCCGCCTGCTCCCGCGCCAAGAGCGGCGGTCGGGCACCTGAGCATCCCACCACAACAGCGTTTCATGCGCGTTGCGGACCATGATCGTCCGGCCGACTCCCCGCTGAACGCCCGGAGGACGGCGGATGGACACTCCGAAGTCCATCTTGCCTGCTGGGAGGCTCGGGCGTAATGGGTGACCACAGAGTGGCGCGGACCGCCGGACCAGCCAATCCGGAGCCCTCCCTACGAACAGACTGTCGTATCCCATTACGATCAGGCGACCCGACCGTCCTCTCTTTCCCCAGAAGGGGCTCCCCCATGGGTTCCGCGAAGAACAAGAACAGCGCCGAGCGCAAGGCCCGCGTAGAGGAGATGCGCCGCGCCGAGCGTGCACGCGAGCGCCGCGGCAGGATCCTCACGATCGCCGCCAGCGCCGTGGTCGTCGCCGGCCTCGTCATCGGCTGCGTCGTCCTCGTGCAGACCCAGGGCGACGACAAGGACGACACCGCGAGCGACGGCAAGACGACCGCCGGGAAGTTCGTAACCGGCGCGGACGGGGTGAAGGCCTGGAAGGGCACGCTGTCCCGCAACCACGTCGGCACCGATGTGAAGTACCCCGCCGAGCCCCCGGTCGGCGGCGACCACAACCAGGTGTGGATGAACTGCAACGGCGACGTCTACCCCAAGGAGCTCAAGAACGAGCACGCCGTGCACTCCCTGGAGCACGGCGCGGTCTGGGTGACGTACACCTCCAAGGCGGCCAAGGCCGACGTGGACGCGCTCGCGGCCAAGGTCAAGAAGACGCCGTACACCCTGATGAGCCCGGACGAGAAGCAGAAGGACCCCATCATGCTGAGCGCCTGGGGCCACCAGCGCACGGTGACGAGCTCCAAGGACCCGAACGTGGACAAGTTCTTCGAGAAGTACGTCCAGGGTGACCAGACGCCCGAGAAGGGCGCCGCCTGCCAGGGTGGGCTGTCGGAGTGAGGCGGGCGCAGGCCGGGTGGATCACCGGGGCCGCCGCCGCGGTGATGGTCGCGGTCGGCGCGCTCACCTACACGGTCGCCGGGGACCACGGCGCGGACCCGACGCCGTCGGCGGGCTCCGCCGACGCCGGGTTCGCCCGGGACATGGCGATCCACCACCAGCAGGCGGTGGAGATGTCGTACATCGTGCGCGACCGCACCGACGACGAGGAGGTGCGGCGCCTCGCCTACGACGTGGCGCAGACGCAGGCCAACCAGCGCGGCATGCTGCTGGGCTGGCTGGACCTGTGGGAGCTGCCGAAGGTGTCGGCGAAGCCGCCGATGGCCTGGATGGGCATGGGTGAAATGCCCTCCGAGGGCGAGGGCGCGCTGATGCCCGGCATGGCCACGGACGCGCAGATGAAGAAGCTCCAGACGCTCGGCGGACGCAAGGCCGAGGTGCTCTACCTCCAGCTGATGACCAAGCACCACCGGGGCGGCATCCATATGGCCGAGGGCTGCGTCCAGCGCTGCGGGGTCGAGGTGGAGAAGCAGCTCGCTCAGGGCATGGTCGAGGGCCAGCAGTCGGAGATCGACCTGATGGCGGGGATGCTCAAGGAGCGGGGCGCCTCCCCGGACGCGTAGGGCACGGCCTCCAGCTCGGACGCGCAGGGCCCGGCCCCCTGCTCGGACGCGCAGGGCCCGGCCCCCTGCTCGGACGCGCAGGGCCCGGCCTCACCGCCCACTCGGACGCGCAGGGGCCTTCCTCGCCGCCGCCCCGGGCGCGCAAGGCCCTTGCTCGCAGCCGCCCCGGACTCGTGGAGCCCGGCCGCGCCGCCCGCTCGGACTCGGGGACGCGGCCCCGGATTCATAGGCCCGGCCGCGCCATGCCCGGCGCCTCCCCGGACTCGTGGACCCGGCCCCGCCATAGGCCTGACGCCGCCCCGGACACTTGGACCGGCCCCCGCCATGGGCCCGCCACCGCCCGGACGCGTGGACCGGCCCCGGCGCCTCCCCGGACTCGTGTAGGCGGCCCCACCATGGGCCCGCCGCCACCCCGGACACCTGGACCCGGCCCTCGCCGCCCGACACTTGACCCGGCCCACCACAGACCCAGCCTCCCCGGCCACACGGCCCCGCCATGGGCCCGCCGCCGCCCCGGACACCTGGCCCCGGCCCCGGCGTGGGCCCGCTGCCACTCCCAGCCGCGTAGGCCCCGGCCCCGCCGTGGGCCGGACCACACCCCTCGCCCACCCCATCGCGTCGGTCTGACGATTACACTGGGGGCGTGCCTCAACTTCGCCTCGCCCTGAACCAGATCGACTCGCGCGTCGGTGACCTCGCCGGGAACACCGAGACGGTCATCCGCTGGACCCGGCACTCCGCCGAGCAGGGAGCCCACCTGGTGGCGTTCCCGGAGATGATGCTGACCGGGTATCCCGTCGAGGACCTGGCCCTGCGCTCCTCCTTCGTCGAGGCCTCCCGCGCGGCCCTCGGAGCCCTCGCGGCGCGGCTCGCCGAGGAGGGCTTCGGGGAGCTGCCGGTGGTCGTCGGCTACCTCGACCGCAGCGGGACGGCCCGCCCGAAGTTCGGCCAGCCGGCAGGTGCCCCGCAGAACGCGGCCGCGGTGCTCCACCGCGGCGAGGTCGTCCTCGCCTACGCCAAGCACCACCTGCCGAACTACGGCGTCTTCGACGAGTTCCGCTACTTCGTGCCCGGCGACACCATGCCGGTGCTGCGCGTGCACGGCGTCGACGTGGCGCTCGCGATCTGCGAGGACCTGTGGCAGGACGGCGGCCGGGTGCCCGCCGCCCGCTCGGCCGGGGCCGGGCTGCTGCTGTCGATCAACGCCTCGCCCTACGAGCGCGACAAGGACGACACCCGTCTGGAACTGGTGCGCAAGCGTGCCCAGGAGGCCGGCTGCACCACGGCCTATCTGGCCATGGTCGGCGGCCAGGACGAGCTGGTCTTCGACGGCGACTCGATCGTCGTGGACGCCTCGGGCGAGGTGATCGCCCGGGCGCCGCAGTTCTCCGAGGGCTGTGTGGTCCTGGACCTCGACCTCCCCGCGGCGGCCGCCGAGGCCCCCGAGGGCGTGGTCGACGACGGCCTGCGCATCGACCGGGTGGTCCTTTCCGAGGACCCGGTGCCGGCCTACGAGCCGCAGCACACCGGCGCGTACGCCGAGCGCCTCGACGACGACGAGGAGGTCTACTCGGCGCTGGTCGTGGGCCTGCGGGCGTACGTCAGGAAGAACGGGTTCAGGTCGGTCCTGATCGGCCTGTCCGGCGGCATCGACTCGGCGCTGGTCGCGGCCATCGCCTGCGACGCGGTCGGCGCGGAGAACGTCCACGGCGTCTCGATGCCGTCGAAGTACTCCTCCGAGCACTCCAAGGGTGACGCGGCCGAGCTCGCCAAGCGCACCGGCCTCAACTTCCGCACCGTACCGATCGAGCCGATGTTCGACGCCTACATGGGCTCGCTCGGGCTCACCGGCCTCGCGGAGGAGAACCTCCAGTCCCGGCTGCGCGGCACGCTGCTGATGTCGATCTCCAACCAGGAGGGCCACATCGTCCTGGCGCCCGGCAACAAGTCCGAGCTGGCGGTGGGCTACTCGACGCTGTACGGCGACTCGGTGGGCGCGTACGGCCCCATCAAGGACGTCTACAAGACCTCGGTCTTCCGGCTCGCCGAGTGGCGCAACCGGGCGGCGGCGGAGCGCGGCCAGACCCCGCCGATCCCCGAGAACTCCATCTCCAAGCCGCCGAGCGCCGAGCTGCGCCCCGGCCAGGTCGACACGGACTCGCTGCCCGACTACCCGGTCCTCGACGCGATCCTCGCGCGGTACGTCGACCGGGACGAGGGCGCCGACCGGATCGTCGCCGCGGGCTTCGACGCCGCGCTGGTGACCAAGACGCTGCGCATGGTCGACACGGCCGAGTACAAGCGCCGCCAGTACCCGCCGGGCACGAAGATCTCCCCGAAGGGCTTCGGCAAGGACCGCCGCCTGCCGATCACCAACGGCTGGCGCGAGTCGTTGTGACGACGTGCTGACCCCCTGACCGGCTGACGGACTGACCGACTGACGGACTGACCGACTGACCGACTGACCGACTGACCGCGAGAACGCGAGAACGGCGACGCCGGGTGCCACGGGGCACCCGGCGTCGTCGTTCCGGTGAACGGGCCTCAGCCCGCCACCCGCTCCGTCTCCTGCCGCGCCGACCCGGCCACCAGCAGCGCCCGGCCGCCCGTGACCGTGCCCGCGCGCCGGTCCACCGCGTACGCCACGGCCGCCACCCCGATGCCCAGCACCGCGAGCGCCGCGCCCGCCAGGGCCGGGGACGTGACCCCGAAGCCCGCGGCGAGGGCCGGGCCGCCGATCCAGGCGCCGCCGGCGTTGGCGAGGTCGAAGGCCGCCTGGTTGGCGAAGGAGGCCAGGGAGGGGCCGGCGGATGCCTTCTCCATGACCATCAGCTGGAGCGGGGTCCGGGACGTCAGCCGGACGAGGCGAGCCGGAGCCTGGCCGCCAGCGGAAGGTGGTCGCTGCCGGTCTGCGGGAGGGTCCAGGAGCTCACCGGCTCGATGCCGCGGACCAGGATCTGGTCGATGCGGGCCATCGGGAAGGACGCGGGCCAGCTGAAACCGAAGCCGCTGCCCGCCGCGCCCTGGGTGGAGCGCAGTTGCGCGGTGACGGCGTTGAGCGCGCGGTCGTTCATGGTGCCGTTGAGGTCGCCGAGCAGGACCACCTGCTTCAGCGGCTCGCCGGCGATCGCCTCGCCCAGCGCGTCGGCGCTCTTGTCGCGCTGGCGGGCGGTGAACCCGGCCTCCAGCTTCACCCGGACCGAGGGCAGATGGGCGACGTACACCGCCGCCTGCCCGCCCGGCGCGGAGACCGCGGCCCGCATGGCGCGGGTCCAGCCGAGCTTGATGTCGACCGGCCGGACCCCGCTCAGCGGGTACTTGCTCCACAGCCCGACCGTGCCCTGCACCGAGTGGTACCTGTACGACGTCGCGAGCGCCTTCTCGTACACCGGCACCGCCGCCGCGGTCAGTTCCTCCAGCGCGACGACGTCCGCGCCGGAGGCGGCCACGTCCTTCGCGGTGCCCTCGGGGTCGGCGTTCCCGGCGTTGACGTTGTGCGTGGCCACGGTCAGGTCGCCGCCGGTGGCGGGCTTGTCGGTGAGCAGCCCGCCGAAGAGGTTCAGCCAGACCACCGTCGGCAGCAGGAGCGCGATCAGCGCGGTGGCCGACCTGCGGACGAACGCCAGGATCAGCAGGACGGGGACGAACACCCCGAACCACGGGAGGAAGGTCTCGCTGAGGCTGCCCAGGTTGCCGACCACGTTCGGGATCTGCGCGTGCAGCAGCATCACCAGGGCCAGCAGCACCGCGAGGACGGCGACGACGACGCCCCGGCGCCAGACGCGCGGGTCGCCGCGCCAGCCGTCGGTCAGTCTGAGGGCCAGGCGCCGGAGCAGAGAGCCGGGGCGGTCGGACCCCGGCCCGCCGTTGTCCGTCTCCGTTGCGTACGCCTGTTGCGCCATACCGTCGCCTCGCTACCTGCAGTGCACACCGTCGTCCCCCTCGCGTAGACCCTAGGGGATGATCGGCTCCGTTCCTGCCCTGCACGACGGCCTTCCTCCCGGGTCCAGTTCCCCTTGTAACGAAACGCGCACATTCGGCGGGAGCGGGGCGTGCGCCGCGTCTCTCCGAGGCGCCCTGGCTCTCCGTGGGACGAGGTGCCACCATGGACGTGGTCCGGGGACGCCGTCAGGGCGCCTCGAGATGACGTAAGGAGCCGTTGCAATGACGCAGCTTTCGGCTGCCCAGCCTGCGCAGCAGACACCCTCCGACGGCAGCAAGGCGCTGTACGGGGGCAAGGGCACTCGCCGCATCACCGTCCGCGACATCGCCCTCGCCAAGGAGCGGGGCGAGAAGTGGCCCATGCTCACCGCCTACGACGCGATGACCGCGTCCGTGTTCGACGAGGCCGGGATCCCGGTGATCCTGGTCGGCGACTCGGCGGGCAACTGTCATCTGGGCTACGACACCACCGTGCCCGTCACCCTCGACGAGATGACCATGCTGTCCGCGGCCGTCGTGCGCGGCACGAAGCGTTCGCTGATCGTCGGCGACCTGCCCTTCGGGTCCTACCAGGAGGGTCCGGTGCAGGCGCTGCGCACGGCGACCCGGCTGGTGAAGGAGGCCGGGGTCGGCGCCGTGAAGCTGGAGGGCGGCGAGCGGTCGTACGAGCAGATCCGGCTGCTGGTGGAGTCCGGCATCCCGGTGATGGCCCACATCGGCCTGACCCCGCAGTCCGTCAACGCCATGGGCTACCGCGTCCAGGGGCGTGGTGAGGAGGCCGCCCACAAGCTGCTGCGCGACGCCAAGGCCGTGCAGGACGCGGGCGCCTTCGCGGTCGTGCTGGAGCTGGTCCCGGCCGAACTGGCCGCCGACGTGACGCGCACCCTGCACATCCCGACCGTCGGGATCGGGGCGGGTGCCGAGACGGACGCGCAGGTGCTGGTGTGGACCGACATGCTCGGGCTGACCGGCGGCCGCGTGCCGAAGTTCGTCAAGCAGTACGCCGACCTGCGCACGGTCATGGGCGACGCGGCGAAGGCCTTCGCCGAGGACGTCGTCGGCGGAACGTTCCCGCTTGAGGAGCACTCCGTCCACTGAGCGGAGCGGAACGCTGCGCTGAGCCAACACGACACCACGGACAGCCCGTCGATCTTCCCCCGTCGACGGGCTGTCCCCTTTCCCGTGGTGGCGCACCCCCCGGGGGGCTCCGCCCCCTGGACCCCCGTCGGCCTGAACGGCCTCGTCCTCAAACGCCGGACGGGCTGAGAGGGGACGCCGGACGGGCTGACGGGGGGCGCCGGACCGGTGGAGAGGGACGCCGGACGGGCTGGGGGTCGGCCTGAACGGCCTCGTCCTCAAGCGTCGGACGGGCTGAGAGGGGACGTCGGACGGGGTGCGGGGGGATGCCGGACGGGCTGAGGGAGGACGCCGGACGGGGTGCGGGGGACGGAGCGGGGCGCCGGGGACGCCGGACCGGTGGAGGGGGACGGAGCGGGGCGCCGGGGACGACGGACCGGTGGAGGGGGACGTCGGACGGGGTGCGGGAGCGCGCCGGACCTGTGGAGGGGGCGTCTGTAGGGCGGCTGTCGGCGGTCTGTCGGTGGTTTGTCGGTCGGCGCTGGCACTGTCATCGGCATGACGCGAATCGAGAACAGGCCCGGAGGAACGGGCGCCGCCGTCACCGTGCGGGGGCTGGTGAAGCACTACGGCGAGACGAAGGCGCTGGACGGCGTCGACCTGGACGTGCGCGAGGGGACCGTGATGGGGGTGCTCGGGCCGAACGGCGCCGGCAAGACCACCCTCGTGCGCATCCTGTCGACGCTGCTGGCCCCGGACGCCGGGCAGGCGACGGTGGCCGGGTACGACGTCGTACGGCAGCCCCGGCAACTGCGCCGGGTGATCGGGCTGACCGGGCAGTACGCCTCGGTGGACGAGAAGCTGCCCGGCTGGGAGAACCTCTACATGATCGGCCGGCTGCTGGACCTGTCCCGCAAGGACGCCCGCACCCGTGCCGACCAGCTGCTGGAGCGGTTCTCGCTGACGGAGGCCGCCAAGCGCCCGGCGTCGACGTACTCCGGCGGTATGCGGCGGCGGCTGGACCTGGCCGCGTCGATGATCGGCCGCCCGGCCGTGCTGTACCTGGACGAGCCCACCACCGGTCTGGACCCGCGCACCCGCAACGAGGTGTGGGACGAGGTCAAGGCGATGGTCGGCGACGGCGTGACCGTGCTGCTCACCACCCAGTACATGGAGGAGGCCGAGCAGCTCGCCTCGCAGCTGACGGTCGTCGACCGGGGCCGGGTCATCGCCGGCGGCGCGATCGACGAGCTGAAGTCCAGGGTCGGCGGGCGCCGGCTGCGGATCAGGCCGGCCGACCCACTGCGGGTGCGGCAGCTCGCCTCCGCGCTGGACGAGCTGGGCATCACGGGCCTGGCGACCACCGAGGTCGACACGCACAACGGCTCGGTGCTGGTGCCCGTGCTCAGCGACGAGCAGCTGACCGCCGCGGTCGGCGCCGCCGTCGCGCTCGGCATCACCCTCGCCTCCGTCACCACCGAACTTCCCAGCCTGGACGAGGTCTTCCTGAGCCTCACCGGCGAGCGGGCGAGCATCCCGCTGTCCACCGAGTCCCCCGACGCCCTCCAGGAGGTCGCCGTATGAGCGCCGCCACCGCCTCTTCGCCCGTCGACTCCCGCATCACGCTGCGCGGGCACCTGCGGCACACCGGCGCGCTGGTCCGGCGCAACCTGCTGTGGATCCGGCAGGACCCGGAGTCGATGTTCGACGCGCTGCTGATGCCGATCGTCTTCACCCTGCTGTTCGTCTACGTCTTCGGCGGCTCGATCGGCCAGGCGCTGGGCGGCGGCCAGGACCAGTACGTGCAGTACGTCATCCCCGGCATGGTCGCGATGATGAGCATGACGCTGTCCCAGGGCGTCGGCACCGGCTTCAGCCAGGACTTCAACAGCGGTGTCATGGACCGCTTCCGGTCGCTGCCGATCGGGCGCGGCTCGGTGCTGTTCGCGAAGATCACGGTGGAGCTGGCGCGGATGCTGTTCGCGACGGCGATCCTGATGGTGGTCTCCGTGCTGGTCGGGTTCGAGATCACCAGCTGGCCGGGCGTGTTCGCGACCGTCGGACTGGCCTCGCTGTTCGCCTCCTCGATCATGTGGGTGTTCCTCACCCTGGGTGTCGTGCTGAAGAACGCCCAGTCCGTGCAGGCGATGGGCTTCCTGGTGCTGTTCCCGCTGCAGTTCGGCTCGTCGATCTTCGCGCCCACCCAGTCGATGCCGGGCTGGCTCCAGGCCTTCACCGACTACAACCCGCTGTCCACGCTCGCCGACGCGGCCCGCGGGCTGATGATCGGCGGCCCGGTCGCCCACGACCTGTGGGTGACGGTGGCCTGGTCGGTGGCGATCACCGCGGTGATGGCGCCGGTCGCCATCCACAAGTTCCGCACCAAGACCTGAGCGCGAGCGCTCACAGCAGGGCGGCGGCCTCCTCGGGTGAGAGGCCGCCGCCCTCGGCGTACGCCGTGTCGTAGGCGCCGGGGTCCAGTACGGCCCGGACGGCGGCCTCGGCGCGCTCGCGGCCGGTGCGTTCCAGCAGGGAGGGCACGTGCGCGGGCGGCAGCGCGGCGTCGGCGGCGCCCAGGCAGCGGGCGGCGTCGCTGGCCCGGCGGCCCTCCTCGTGCTCGGCCAGGGCCAGCGCGGCGACGCCCAGATAGGCCGAGCGCATGCTCGGCCGCATGGCCTGGGCCAGCGGGTCGGCGGCCATCCGCAGCGCCTCGCGGAGCTTGTCCAGGCCCTGCGCGTACCGGTGCTCGCACACGTCCAGCCAGGCCTCGGCGCCCAGGATGAACGCGTCGAAGACGATGAAGTGCGCCAGCTGGAACTCCACGCGCAACAGCCGCAGTTGCTCGCCCGCCTCGGCCGTGCGGCCGGTCACGCCGAGCCAGCCGGCCAGGAACAGCCGGGCGGCGGGCATGCCCTCGCTGAGCGTGCCCTCGTGCTCGGCGATCACCTCGCGCAGGATCCGCTCGCCGCGCTCGGTCTCCCCCGCCTCCAGCAGCGCGGCCCCGAGCCGGGAGGCCAGCACCGCGGTGTGGGAGCGGGCGCCGAGCTGCTCGGCGTAGCCGCGGGCCTCCTGGTAGTCGGCGGCGGCCAGGGTGAACCGGCCGTGCCGCTCGCGGGCCTCGCCGCGCGCGGAGAGGGCCTCGGCGTAGCCCCAGTCGTCGCCGATACGGCGGAAGATCGCCAGTGCCTCTTCGGCGTCGCGCTCGGCGTCGGCGGCCCACGCGCTGTGGTTGGCGCGGAAGTTGGCCCGCATCTGCAGGCTCACGGCCAGTTCCCAGTCGAAGCCGGGGGTGGTGCGGCAGGTGTTCACGCAGGCGTCGACGATCTCGTACACGCGGTCGATGTCGCCGGTCAGCATCACCGCGTAGAACCAGAGAATGCCGGGCACCCGGCAGGTCTGCGGCTGGCCGGGTTCGTAGGCGCCGGCGATGAGCCGCATCTTGGCCTGGGCCTCAGGGGTCTGCCAGGCCTGCAGCTCGGTCTCCATGCAGGCCAGGTGCGCCAGATGCACTCCGCGCCGGGCCTCGGTGAGGGCCTCCCCGGTCAGCGGCGGCGGCGCGGAGGTCAGGCGTTCCCACACGGGGGCGGCCCGCCGCAGGGGCTCGGCGAAGGGGTCGGGGCCCAGGGTCATGACCTCGGCGCACCAGTTGCGGCTCTCGTGGCGCAGATCGCGCATCTGCCAGTACATGACCAGCGACAGCACCAGGCTGAGCGCCTCCTGCTCGTCGCGTTCGGCGACGGCGTGCCGCAGGGCGGTGCGCAGGTTCTCGTACTCCAGCTCCAGCAGACCGATGGCGGCGCGCTGGCCGGGGCCGCGCAGCAGCGGGTCGGTGGTGCGGGCGAGTTCGCGGTAGTGGGTGAGGTGGGCGCGCTCGGCGGCGGCCCGCTGCCCGGCCTCCGCCAGCCGTTCGCGGGCGTACTCGGCGACGGTCTCCAGGAGCCGGTAGCGCATCCCGCCGGTGCCCGAAGGGGCCGCCACCACCAGGGACTTGTCGACGAGCTGGCCGAGCTCGTCGAGGGCCGCGGGCCCGCACACGGCCTCCGCGGCGGCGAGGTCGCAGCCGCCGGCGAACACCGACAGCCGGCCGAGGACCTCGCGTTCGTCCGCGTTCAGCAGGTCCCAGGACCAGTCGACGACGGCTCGCAGGGTCTGCTGGCGGGGCAGGACGGTGCGGCTGCCGGTGGTCAGCAGCCGGAAGCGGTCGTCGAGGCGGTCGGCGATCTGCCGCAGGGTGAGCATGCGCAGCCGGGCGGCGGCCAGTTCGATGGCGAGGGGCAGGCCGTCCAGGCGGCGGCAGATCTCGGCGGCGGCCTCCGGGTCCTCGTCGGGGCGGAAGCCGGGCCGGGCGGCCGCGCCGCGGTCGGCGAGCAGCCGCAGCGCGTAGGGCTCGGGCAGCGGCTCCAGCGGGCGTACCAGCTCGCCGGGCACGCCGAGCGGCTCGCGGCTGGTGGCCAGCACGGTCAGGCCGGGACAGCGGGCCAGCAGCTCGGCCACCAGCCGGGCGGCGGCGTCGACGACGTGCTCGCAGTTGTCGAGGACGATCAGCATGCGGCGGCGGCCGCAGTGCTCGGCGAGCCGGGTGACGGCGTCGTCGTGGTGGTGGTCGGAGACCGCGGCCCGGATGCTCTCGGCGCCGGCGCCGTACAGGACGGTCTCGCGGGCGCCGATCGCGGTGAGCACGGCCTCGGGCACCGCGGCCGGGTCGTCGACCGGGGCCAGCTCCGCCAGCCACACCCCGTGCGGCGCCAGCTCGGTGACGCCCTCGGCGACCTCCTGCGACAGCCGGGTCTTGCCTGCCCCGCCGGGCCCGAGGAGGGTGACCAGCCGGGCGGCGGCCAGGTCCTCGCGCAGCGCGGCGATGTCGTCCTCGCGGCCGACGAACGAGGTCAGCCGGGCGCGCAGGTTGCCGCGCGGCCGGGCCGTCGGCGGCGGCTCCCCTGCGGTCAGCAACTCGTTGTGCAGGGCGCGCAGTTCGGCCCCAGGGTCGGAGCCGAGGGACTCGGCGAGGAGCCGGCGCACGGTGTCGTAGGCGGCCAGGGCCTCGGCGGTGCGGCCGGTGTCGCGCAGGGCGCGCAGACGCAGCGCCTGGAGCGGCTCGTCGAGGGGGTGGGCGTCGCACAGGGCGGTCAGCTCGGACAGCGCCCGGTCGGCCTGGCCGAGGGCGAGGGCGGCGGTGAGCCGGGCGCGCCGGGCGTCGAGGTGCAGCTGCTCGCAGCGGGCCGCCTCCGCGGTGCGGTCGGGCAGGTCGGCGAGGGCCGGGTCGCGCCACAGGGCGAGGGCGTCGTCGAGGACGGCGGTGGCCTTGCCGGGGTCGCCGTCGGCCAGGGCGCGCAGGCCCTCGCCGGTGAGCCGCTCGAAGCGGTGCAGGTCGATGTCGTCGGGGGCGGCGGCGAGCCGGTAGCCGCCGTCGGCCGAGACGACCGCGTCGGCGCCGAGAGCCCGGCGCAGCCGGCCCACCAGCGCCTGGAGCGCGCCGGCGGCGTTCGCGGGCGGGTCGCCCTCCCACACCTCCTCCACCAGCAGTCCGGCCGGTACGACCCGGTCCGGGCGCAGGGCGAACACGGTCAGCAGGGCACGCAGCCGCGCCCCGCCGACCGGGACGGGGGTGCCGTCGGCGCGGAGCGCCTGGGTGGTGCCGAGGATGCGGTAGCGCACGGGGTCCATTCTCTCCGGTGGGCCGGGGGGCTCGGCACGGGGTTTTCCGGCGGGGGCCGCCGGCCGGGGTCCTGGGGCCGCCGGCCGGGGTCCTCCTTCTCAGGAACCCTCCCCCGTTCCCGTTACGTTGTCCCGGTACGACAGGTACGGTCGGGCAGGCCAGTCGCCCGAGTACGGAGGTGCCCCGCGCCATGACGACCGCCACGAGCCGGCACAGCGACCGGAGGATCAGTCCCGTCTTCGTCGGGATCGCGGCCGTGACGGCGGTGACCGGATGGGCCACCTGGACCGGGTTCGCGGAGCAGCCGGGGCTCGCCGTGTTCCTGTTCGTGACGGCGGCGTGGATCGTGTCGCTGTGCCTGCACGAGTACGCGCACGCGCGCACCGCGCTGCACAGCGGGGACATCTCGGTGGGCGCGAAGGGCTATCTGACCCTGAACCCTCTGAAGTACACCCATGCGCTGCTGAGCATCGTGCTGCCGGTGCTGTTCGTGATCATGGGCGGGATCGGTCTGCCCGGTGGCGCGGTGTTCATCGAGCGCGGCCGGATCAGGGGCCGCTGGCGGCACAGTCTGATCTCGGCGGCGGGCCCGCTGACGAACGTGCTGTTCGCGCTGGTGTGCACGGCACCGTTCTGGCTGGACGCGCTGGACGGCGTGCCGCGGGACTTCCGGTTCGCGCTGGCGTTCCTGGCGCTGCTCCAGGTGACCGCGGCGATCCTGAACTTCCTGCCGGTGCCGGGCCTGGACGGCTACGGCGTGATCGAGCCCTGGCTGTCGTACAACGTGCGGCGCCAGGTGGAGCCGCTGGCGCCCTTCGGGCTGCTGATCGTGTTCGCGCTGCTGTGGATCCCCTCGGCGAACAGCGCGTTCTTCGACATGATCGACGCGATCCTGCGAGGGCTCGGGATCAGCGACTTCGACACGTACTGCGGCTACGACCTGTACCGCTTCTGGCGCGGTACGGCCGAGGTGTGCTCGGTCAGCCCGTGACCGACGACCGTGTCTTCTGGCGCTTGAAGTAGTACCAGGTCATGTTCGACGACAGACCCGCGAGCAGCACCCAGACGATCCCGATCCAGCTGCCCTGCGCGAAGGAGACGACGGCCGCGGCCACGGCGAGGACGCAGACGGTCAGGGCGTAGAGGGCGAGACGCCGGGCCTGGCGGGGCGAGGGCACGGGAGGCATGGGGGTCGGCTCCTGTCGGGGGACACTGCTGATGTCCATCAGTGTCCCCCATCGGCTCATACGTCCGTGACGCGGAGTCCCGCGTGCGCCTTGTAGCGGCGGTTGACGGAGATCAGGTTGGCGACCAGGGACTCGACCTGGTGGGCGTTGCGCAGCCGGCCGGAGAAGACGCCGCGCATGCCGGGGATGCGGCCGGCCAGGGCCTGCACGATCTCGACGTCGGCGCGCTCCTCGCCGAGGACCATCACGTCGGTGTCGATGCGCTCGATCTTCGGGTCCTGGAGCAGGACGGCCGACAGGTGGTGGAAGGCGGCGGTGACACGGGAGTCCGGCAGCAGGGCGGCGGCCTGCTCGGCGGCGCTGCCCTCCTCGGGCTTGAGGGCGTAGGCGCCCAACTTGTCGAAGCCGAGCGGGTTGACGCAGTCGACGACGAGCTTCCCGGCCAGTTCCTCGCGCAGGGAGGTCAGGGTCGCGCCGTGGCCGTCCCACGGCACGGCGACGATGACGATGTCGCTGCGGCGGGCGGTCTCGGCGTTGTCGGCGCCCTCGATGCCGAGGCCGAGTTCCTCGGCGGCCGCGCGGGCGCGCTCGGCGGCCCGGGAGCCGATGATCACCTTCTGGCCGGCCTGCGCGAGCCGGTAGGCCAGGCCCTTGCCCTGCGGGCCGGTCCCGCCGAGCACGCCGACGACGAGCCCGGAGACGTCGGGCAGGTCCCAGGGGTCCTTGGCGGGGGCCTTCTGTGCAGCACTGTCGCTAGAGGTCATGGGCCGACTCTACGTCCGTGGCCGCGGCTCCCGGCCGGTCAGGGGAGCGAGACCGCCGGGGGCGGCCGCGGGGTGTGCCCGGTTCGGGCGAAATCATGGCGAACCGGCGGTCCGGGCCGGGTCGTTGGGGCAGGATGCGGCCTCATGGACGCCGTACGGGTCGCGCTGCTGCGCGAGGTGCTCGCCGGGACGGAGTGGCCCGCCGCCACCCGCCGGTTCGCCGGGGTGCTGCGCGGGTCGGTGGTGTCGCACGGGGGCGGGCTGCTGCTGGTCGGTACGGAGCGCCACGAGCCGTGGCACCTCGCCGCGCATCTGGTGGACGAGGCCGCCTGGTCGGGCACCCCCGAGCTGGCCCCGACACTCGTCCGTCATGCCGCGCGCCCTTCCGATCCGGCCCATCTCGCCGTCGGGCTGGGCCGGATCGAGGCGGCCCGGCGGGGCGAGACGCTGCTGGTGGTCGCCCCGGACGAGGACGCGGCCCTGCTGGAGCGGGTGCACGGGGCGCGGCGGGCGGGCGCGACCGTTCTGGCCCTGGGCTCGGGGCGGGAGCTGGACGCCATGTCCCATGAGTCGCTGCCCGTGCCGCGGGGCGCCGAGCTGGACCTGGACAGCGTCCAGCACCTGGTCAGCGCGGCGGCGGGCGAGAACGTGGTGCCGTCCCAGCGGGGTCGGCGGCGGTTTCGGGACCGCCTGTCCCGCCTGGCGGACGCGCTGACGGCACCGCCGCCGGCGGGGTGGTGAGGCGGGGGCGGGGCGAAGCGGCGGGTGGGTTGGGGGAGTACGGCTCGCGTGTGGGGGCGGTGCGGGTAGTGGGGCCTTTTGCGCAGTTCCCCGCGCCCCTTCCGCGGCGGGCGTGGGCCGGGGGGCGGGTGCGGGTTGCGCTGACCTGGTTGCGCAGTTCCCCGCGCCCCTCGGGCGGGCGCGGGCTGTGGGACGGGTGCGGGCCGTGGGGACTTTGCGCAGTTCCCCGCGCCCCTTCTGCGGCGGGCGTGCGCCGGGGGCAGGTGCGGGCCGTGGGGACTTTGCGCAGTTCCCCGCGCCCCCTCTGCAGCGGGCGTGGGCCGGGGGGCAGGTGCGGGTTGCGCGGACTTGCTCGCGCAGTTCCCCGCGCCCCTTCTGCGGCGGGCGTGCGCCGGGGGGGGTGCGGGTTGCGCGGACCTGGTTGCGCAGTTCCCCGCGCCCCTGTTGCGGGGGCGCGGGAAGCGAGATCGCCAAGGCCCGCCGCTCGGCGGCGCGCCGGGAAGCCGCTGCTGCCGGAACTCGCCCCGGCCCCGGGCGGGGAAACTCGCTTGCGCTGGTCCGGTGTGCCGTCGAGCATGGCCCGTCGTGACCGACGACTCCCCCGATTCCCCCTCCCGCCGGCGCGGACTGCTTCCCGATCTGTCCCCCTGGCGGGCCTCCCGGGACTTCCGGCTGCTGTGGGTGTCGGGGGCGATCTCGAACTTCGGCAGTTTTCTGACGTTCGTCGCGCTGCCCGTGCAGATCAAGGAGTTGACGGGTTCCGCAGCCGCGGTCGGGGCGATCGGGGCCGTGGAGCTGATCCCGCTGATCGTGTTCGGGCTCTACGGCGGGGCGCTGGCCGACGCGCTCGACAAGCGGGGCCTGATCCTGTGGTCCGAGGCCGGGCAGGGGCTGCTGAGCGCGGTCCTGCTGGTCAACGCGCTGCTGCCGGAGCCGGCCGTCTGGCCGCTGTATCTCGTCGCCGCGCTGTCCTCCGCGCTGGGCTCCGTTCAGCGTCCCGCGCTGGACTCGCTGTGGCCCAGGATCGTGGCGCACGAGCACCTGCCCGCCGCCGCCTCGCTGAACTCGCTGCGGTGGACCGTCGGCGGGGTCGCGGGCCCGGCCCTGGCAGGTGTGGTCGTGGCGTACGCGGGACTGGGCTGGGCGTACGCGGCGGACCTGCTCACCTTCGTCGTGTCGGTCGCGCTGATCGTCCCCCTCGCCTCCTCCCCCGCCGCCCACGAGGCGGCCCGGCCCTCGCTGAAGGCCATCGCCGAGGGCGCCCGGTACGCCTGGAGCCGCAAGGAACTGCTCGGCACCTACGCCGTCGACCTCGCGGCGATGTTCCTGGCGATGCCGCTGGCCGTGCTGCCGTTCCTCGCGGACGACCTGGACGCCGAGTGGGCGCTGGGGCTGATGTACGCGGCGGTGCCGCTCGGCTCGCTGCTGGTGAGCGTGACCAGCGGCTGGAGCGCGCGGATCCACCGGCACGGGCGGATGGTGGTGCTCGCGGCCGCGCTGTGGGGCCTCGCGATCGCGGCGGCGGGCGTCTGCGGCAACGTGTGGCTGGTGCTGCTGTTCCTGGCTGTCGCCGGCGGCTGCGACATGGTCAGCGGGATCTTCCGCGGGGTGATGTGGAACCAGACGATCCCCGACGAGCTGCGCGGCCGGCTCGCCGGGATCGAGCTGCTGTCGTACTCGGTCGGGCCGACGCTCGGCCAGGTCAGGTCGGGCGGTTTCGCCGCGTGGTGGGGTGTGCGGGCGTCGGTCTGGTCCGGCGGGCTGCTGTGCGCGGGCGGGGTGGGCCTGCTGGCGCTGTGCCTGCCGAAGCTGATGACGTACGACGCCCGCACCGACGTGCACGCGGCCCGGGTGCGCGAGCAGCGGCAGAAGGCCGCGCAAGCGCGCCGCGAGACGCAGGCGAAGGCGGAGGCGGAGGCAAAAGCGGAGGCCTGACCGTCGCGAGGACGCTCCGCGAGAGGGAGAACCGGCCGCGGACCCCGGACCGGCCCACGCCGCCGCAAGGGGGCGCGACGCGGTGGGCCGGTCCCGGGCCAGAGTCCGGCCGAGCCGACTGCACAGGGGTCGGGACCTGGGGCGCCGGGCGGCCCCGCGATCGGGCGGTCAGTCCTCGTCCGGGCCCGGTCCCGGCGTGGGCGCGTCGTGCCAGCGCGGGTCGTTCTCCCACTCCAGGTTGCGCTCACGGGCTGTCGCCATCGCCTGCTCGGCCTCCGCGCGGGTGGCGTACGGGCCGAAGCGGTCCTTGTTGGGGCACTCGGGCCCCTCCTCGACCTTCTTGTGCTCCAGGCAGTAGTACCACTCGCCCGGCTTGCCGACGGTGCGCTTCTTGAACAGGGCCATGACCGGCTCCTTTCGCCACGGACATGGTCCCCCATGACCGCTGTCTTAGACTCGCTGGCATGTCTGGCCAGTCGCTGCTCGTACCAGGGGAGCTCTCTCCCACCCGTTCCGTACCCGGAAACATCCGGCGCCCCGAGTACGTCGGCAAGCCGGCGCCCACGCCGTACACCGGCCCGGAGGTGCAGACTCCCGAGACGGTCGAGGCGATGCGCCTCGCGGGCCGGATCGCCGCGCGGGCGATGGCCGAGGCCGCGAAGATCATCGCGCCGGGTGTCACCACGGACGAGCTGGACAAGGTGGCGCACGACTATCTGTGCGACCACGGCGCCTACCCCTCCACGCTGGGCTACCGCGGCTTCCCCAAGTCGCTGTGCACCAGCGTCAACGAGGTCATCTGCCACGGCATCCCGGACTCGACCGTCCTGCGCGACGGCGACATCGTCAACCTGGACGTCACGGCGTACATCGGCGGGGTGCACGGCGACAACAACGCCACCTACCTGGTGGGTGACGTCGACGAGGAGAGCCGGCTGCTGGTGGAGCGCACCCGCGAGTCGCTCACCCGCGCGATCAAGGCGGTCAAGCCGGGGCGCCAGATCAATGTCATCGGCCGTGTCATCGAGTCGTACGCCAAGCGCTTCGGCTACGGCGTGGTCCGGGACTTCACCGGGCACGGGATCAACTCGTCGTTCCACTCGGGCCTGATCGTCCCGCACTACGACAGCCCGCACGCGACGACCGTGATCCAGCCGGGGATGACGTTCACGATCGAGCCGATGCTGACGCTCGGCACCCACGAGTACGAGATGTGGGACGACGGCTGGACGGTCGTGACCAAGGACCGCAAGCGCACGGCGCAGTTCGAGCACACGCTGGTGGTCACCGAGTCGGGTACGGAGATCCTCACCCTGCCGTGACCGGGGCCGATGACCCGTCCTCACCTGTTTCCCCTGGTGAGGGCGGGTTTTCTCTTGTAGCGTCTTACCGACAGGCCGTCGGCAACCTATTGACTTAGGCAACCCTAACCTAGAAGGATGGACGTATGGACTCCTTCTCGACCGTGATCAGGACCGCGTCCCACGAGCAGCACACGGAGGCGGAGACCTCGACGTTCATGAGCGACCTGCTGGGCGGCCGGCTGGGCGTCGACGCCTACGCCCGCTACACCGAGCAGCTGTGGTTCGTGTACGAGGCGCTGGAGGCCGAGGTCGGGCGGCTCGCGGCCGACCCCGTCGCGGGGCCGTTCGTCCGGCCGGAGCTGTTCCGGCTGGGGGCGCTGGAGCGGGATCTGGAGCATCTGCGCGGGTCCGGCTGGCGGTCCACGCTGAGCGCGCTGCCGGCCACGCGCGCGTACGCGGACCGGGTGCGCGAGTGCGCCGAGCGGTGGCCCGGCGGTTATGTCGCCCATCACTACACCCGCTACCTCGGTGACCTCTCGGGCGGGCAGATCATCCGGGACCGGGCCGAGCGGGCGTGGGGGTTCGCGCGCAAGGGCGACGGGGTGCGGTTCTACGTCTTCGAGGAGATCGCCAACCCCGCCGCCTTCAAGCGGGGCTATCGCGAGCGGTTGGATTGTGTCGCCGCGGACGAGTTGGAGCGGTTGCGGATCGTGGCCGAGTGCCGGGACGCTTTCGCTTTGAATACGGCGGTGTTCAGGGCGTTGGGCGAGGAGTACCCGCTCAGTGCCTGAGCACCGCCGTGCGCGGTTTGCCCTGTGAGGCCGCGCGGCGCCATCGCCCCTTGCCCGTGAGCCCGCGCGGCGCCGTCGCGGCTCGTCGCGCAGTTCCCCGCGCCCCTGAACCGCCGCGCCCCGCCCCGTAAGCTCGCGCGGCGCCCTCGTGCAGTTCCCCGTGCCCCCAAGCGCGTCATGGGTTGCCGCGCACCGAGGGCGCCGCGCTTCAGAACCCGCGTTCTCCGGGGGCCCCGGCGCTAGCGCTCCAGGACGACTCGGCCGCCGATTTCCACCCAGTCGTACGGCTGGGGTGCGGTGAGGATCTGGGAGCCCGCGCCCTGGGTGATGTTCAGGGCGCGGCCCAGTCGCGCGGTGAGGAGCAGGGCGGCCGCGCCGGTCGCCTCGTCCTCGTGGATGCCGTCGTCGCGGCCGGGGAAGCCACGGGCACGGATCCGGCCCGCCGCCTCGTCCTCCCAGGCCCAGGCGTAGATCCACTCGCCCTTGGGCGGGATCGGCAGGGCGTCCACCTCGGCGGCCGAGGCGTACTGACGCAGGGTCCGCGGCGGGGCCCACTCCGCGCGGGCCTCGATCCAGCTGAACTCGCCGTCCTGCCGGGCGCCCACCTGCCCGGCAGGGGTGATCAGTTCGGGCACGTCCAGCAGCCAGGCGGCGCCCACGCAGGGATAACCGGCGAACGGCAGCCGCAGCGTGGGCGTGTAGATGTCGACGACACCGCGCTCGGGGTCGTCGACGAACACGGTCTCGCTGAAGCCGAGTTTGGCGGCGAACGTCTGGCGGTCCTCGCGCTCGGGGATCGTGGAGCCTTCGCGGACGACGCCCAGCTCGTTGCCGTATCCGCCGTTCGGCGCGCAGAAGACGCGCAGCACGTCGTAGTCAGTCACCGGGGAATTGAACCACCGGACCGGGCCACAGCGGGGTGCGGTCCTCGTCGTAGGGCAGGGAGGCGAGTACGGCCCCGTGGCCGCGCTCCCGGTCCGCGGACCGGTGCGGGTACGAACCCGGGCGGGCCGTCCACTCCTCGTACGCCTCGGTGATCTCCGCGGCGGTCCGCCTCCATGCCTCTTCGGCGCGGAGCCGGATCAGCTCCACGGACGCCGGTTCCCGGCCCTCGGCGAGCGCGGCGACGGCCCGGTCGTGGCCGTCGAGGAGGACCCAGCCGTCGAGCGGGGACACCCGCCACAGCAGGACCGGGGCGAGGGTGCCGTCGCGGGCGTGCTTGCGGTACGCCTTGACCCTGGGCGCGTCGGGCGGCGAGAGCCGCCGCAGGGGCAGGACGCCGTGCCATCCTCCGCCGCACAGGAGCTCCAGCCGGGCCCCGGGCCGGTCCCTCACGAAGTCCTCGGTCCAGACGCCGGGGGCGAGGGAGGGACGCTCGGCGAGCTGCCACCGCCCGTCGTGCAGCGGGGACCGCGGGGCGTCCTCCAGCCGGCGGGCGTACCAGTGGGACCGGTCGGGGCCACGGGACCGCTGCCAGGCGGCGCGCAGGGGCGGCAGCGGGGAGCGGTAGCCGGGCAGGCGGTGCGGATCCAGTTCGCGGCAGCAGTGGTCGCCGTCGTAGCGGCCCAGCAGGACGGGCCGGTCGCCCTGGCGCAGGGCGATCCCGCCGCGCCCGTCGGTCTCGAAGCGCAGCGGCGGTGGTCCGGGGCGGCCCGTCACGTCCAGCACGAGCCCGGGCAGCGATTCCCTGGTGGCCCTTGCCAACTCGCCCCTTTGCCTTACCTTGACCTCCTCATGGCAACCGGTTTGAGTCACCGTGATCGGCCCGTGCTCGTACACCGTCTATGAGAGCTGAATCACCGCACGCATGGGTATCACGCAGGTAAGCCTCAGATAAGTTAGGTGAGCCTACCCACACCATGTGGCGTGGGTCACGTCGTTTTTCCGCCGCTTGTCTGGAGTCCGTATGCGTGCCGCCCGCCTCACCGTCGTGACCGCCGCCGCCACCGCGGCAGCTCTGACCGCCGTTACGGGGTGCACGGAGAAGAGCAAGGGCGGCGAGAGCTCGGACCACGTCATCAACGTGACCGCCACCGACGACAAGTGCGAGGTGTCGAAGAAGGAGGTGCCCGCCGGGCACCTCGAACTCGCCATCGAGAACAAGGGCTCGAAGGTCACCGAGGTCTACGTCCTCTTCCCGGACGACCGTGTGGTGACCGAGCGCGAGAACATCGGCCCCGGCACCAAGCAGCGGGTCACCGCCGAGGTGAAGGCCGGCGACTACCAGATCGCCTGCAAGCCCGGCATGAAGGGCGACGGCATCCGCCAGTCCATCAAGGCCACCGGCGGGAACGCCGCCGCCGAGCGCGACCCGCGCCTGGACAAGGCCGTGGCCGAGTACCGCGCCTACGTCCAGGCCCAGGCCGACGAGACGCTGCCGCTCGCCGAGAAGTTCGCCCAGGCCGTCAAGGACGGCGACCTGAAGGCCGCCCAGGCCGCCTACGCCGCCTCCCGCATCGGCTGGGAGCGCACCGAGCCGGTCGCCGAGTCCTTCGGTGACATCGACCCCAAGGTCGACGTGCGCGAGGACGGCCTGGAGGACGGCCAGGACCCGGCCACCGACTGGACCGGCTGGCACCGCCTGGAGAAGGCCCTGTGGCAGGACAAGAAGATCGGCGACCGTGAGAAGGAGCTCGCCGACCTGCTCGTCAAGGACCTGAAGGACTGGCAGAACCGGGTCGGCAAGGCCGAGATCACCCCGACCTCCATGGCCAACGGCGCCAAGGAACTGCTCGACGAGGTCGCCACCGGCAAGGTCACCGGCGAGGAGGAGCGCTACTCGCACACCGACCTGGTCGACTTCAAGGCCAACGTCGAGGGCGCCGAGAAGTCCTACGCGCTCCTCAAGGCGGTCGCCCAGGAGAACGACGCGAAGCTCACCGCCGAACTGGACAAGCAGTTCGCCGCGCTGAACACCCTGCTCGACAAGTACCGCGCGAAGAAGGACTCGTACGAGTTCACCTCGTACGACAAGGTCGGCAAGGCCGACCGCAAGGAGCTGTCGGACGCCGTGAACGCGCTCGCCGAGCCGCTCTCCCAGCTCGCCGCCGCCGTCGTCGTCAAGTGAGCAAGGGACAAACGGACATGACCGACAAGGACACCTCTGCGACCGCCACGGCCGGCACGGACGACCCGGCGACCGGCGACGACGGCACCCGCGCCACGCCCTCCCGGCGTTCGCTGCTCGGCTGGGGCGGCGCGGGCCTCGCGCTCGGCGCGGCCGCGGCCGGCGGCGCGGTCGCCATGGCCCGCGGCGGTGACGCCGGCGACGACGCGCAGCCGGCCGCCGAGGCGGGCGCCGCGATCGCCTTCCACGGCGCCCACCAGGCCGGTATCTCCACCCCGGTGCAGGACCGTCTGCACTTCGCGGCCTTCGACGTCACCACCGAGGACCGCGCGGAGTTCGTCCAGCTGCTCAAGGACTGGACCGAGGCCGCCCGCCGGATGACCGCCGGACAGCCCGTGGGCGAGGGCGGCTTCGGCGGCCTGCCCGAGGCGCCGCCGGACGACACCGGCGAGGCCCTCGGCCTCAAGCCCTCCCGGCTGACCCTCACGATCGGCTTCGGCCCGTCGCTGTTCGAGAAGTTCGGCCTCACCGGCCTGCGCCCCGAGGCCCTGGTCGACCTGCCGAAGTTCGCGGGCGACAACCTCGACAAGAACCGCAGCGGCGGCGACCTGTGCATCCAGGCCTGCGCGGACGACCCCCAGGTCGCCGTGCACGCGGTGCGCAACCTCGCCCGCATCGGCTTCGGCAAGGTCGTCGTCAAGTGGTCCCAGCTCGGCTTCGGCAAGACCTCCTCCACCACGCCCGAGGCGCAGACCCCGCGCAACCTCATGGGCTTCAAGGACGGCACCCGCAACATCGCGGGCACCGAGACCGACCGCCTGGAGAAGCTGGTCTGGGTCGGCCCCAAGGACGGCAGCGACTGGATGACCGGCGGGTCCTACCTCGTCGCCCGGCGCATCCGGATGCACATCGAGACCTGGGACCGCACCTCGCTCCAGGAGCAGGAGGACATCTTCGGCCGCGACAAGGGCGAGGGCGCCCCGGTCGGCAAGGCCAAGGAGCGCGACGAGCCGTTCCTGAAGGCCATGAAGCCCGACGCGCACGTACGGCTCGCCCACCCCGACGCCAACAGCGGGGCGACCCTCCTGCGCCGCGGCTACTCCTTCACCGACGGCACCGACGGCCTCGGCCGCCTGGACGCGGGCCTGTTCTTCCTCGCCTACCAGCGGGACGTCCGCAAGGGCTTCATCCCGGTCCAGCGCAACCTCGCCACGGACGCCCTCAACGAGTACATCCAGCACGTGGGTTCGGCGGTCTTCGCCGTCCCGCCCGGCGTCCGCGACAAGGACGACTGGTGGGGACGCACGCTGTTCGCCAAGGAGGCGTGAGCGGTGTTCTCCAACTACCTGATCGGCCTGCGGGAGGGCCTGGAGGCCAGCCTCGTCGTCTGCATCCTGATCGCCTACCTGGTCAAGACCGGCCGGCGCGACGCCCTCAGGCCCATCTGGGCCGGCATCGGCGTCGCGGTCGCGCTCGCCCTCGGCTTCGGCTGCGCCCTCGAATTCGGCTCCCAGGAGCTGACGTTCGAGGCGCAGGAGATGCTCGGCGGCTCGCTGTCGATCGTCGCGGTCGGCCTGGTGACCTGGATGGTCTTCTGGATGCGGCGCACCGCCCGGCACCTCAAGGCGGAGCTGCACGGCAAGCTCGACTCCGCCCTCCAGATGGGCACGGCCGCGCTGGTCGCCACCGCCTTCCTCGCCGTCGGCCGGGAGGGCCTGGAGACCGCCCTGTTCGTGTGGACGTCGGTGCGCGCGGCCGGTGACGGCTCCCCGCGCCCGCTGGTCGGCGCCGGACTGGGCCTGGCCACCGCGGTGTTGCTGGGCTGGCTGTTCTACCGGGGCGCCCTGCGCATCAACCTGGCGAAGTTCTTCACCTGGACCGGCGGCATGCTCGTCGTCGTCGCGGCGGGCGTGCTGGCGTACGGCGTGCACGACCTCCAGGAGGCAGACTTCCTACCGGGTCTGACCAGCAAGGCCTTCGACATCAGCGGCACGATCCCGCCGGACAGCTGGTACGGCACGCTGCTCAAGGGCGTGTTCAACTTCCAGCCCGAACCGACCGTTCTCCAGGTCACGGTGTGGCTGCTGTACCTGATCCCGACGCTCGCGCTGTTCCTCGCCCCGGTAGGGTTCGCCTCCGGGAAGGGGAAGGTGAAGGAGCCCGATGACCAGGGATCGCAGCCGTCTGAGACTTCGCAGGCGTGACCGCAGGGGCCTGACAGCGGCGGCCGTGCTGGCCGTTCTGTCGTTCACGGCGAACGGATGTGTGGTGGTGCACGGGGAGCGCGAAGTCCTCCCCGCGGCCACCGCCGCCGAGGCCGCCAAGGCCCTTCAGGAGTTCACCACCGCGTACAACGCCGCCGACAAGACCTACGACAGCTCCCTGGACGCCGGGCATGTCACCGGCGCGCTCGCCGACATCGACGGGGCCCGGCTGAAGGCGGGCCGCGCCAACCACCCCGACGGGAACCCGGCGCACACCCCGCTGGAGCTGACGGACGCGAAGTTCACGGTCGTGGAGAAGCCCGGCTGGCCGCGCTGGTTCCTCGCCGACGCCAGGGGCAACAAGGGCGGCGACGCCCGCTGGCTGCTGGTGTTCACACGTGACCGCCGGGACGCGCCCTGGGAGGTCGCGTATCTGACGCTCGTCGCGCCCGGTGACGTGCCGCGGTTCAAGAAGGACGAGGACGGCCATGTCGAGGCCGTCCCGGCCGACTCACCCGAACTGGCCGTCGCCCCCGCGGACTTGAGCCAGGGGTATGCGACCTACCTGAAGGAGGGCGGCACCGCCTTCGCCGAGGGCACGCACACCTCCGACTGGCGCGACCTGCGCGAGCGGAACGCCAGGCGGCCCGGTCTCGTCCGGCAGTACATCGACGAGCCGCTGTCCCGGGGCGACTACGCCCCGCTCGCGCTGCGCACGGCCGACGGCGGCGCCCTGGTCTTCTTCAGTACGCACCACTACGAGAAGCAGACGGCCGCGGCGGGGGCGGAGGTGCCCGTTCCCAACGACGACGTGCTGGCTCTGACCACCGGGGAGATCAAGCAGTCGCTGACGATGGAGTTCGTCTCCAACGAGGTGGTGCTGAACCCGAGGAAGGGCGCGGGCCGCCCCCAGGTGAAGATGCTCGGTCGGATCCAGGGACTCACGGCAGCAAAGGGCGAGTGACACCAACATTCCAGGGGCACAGAGAACCCCGCGACAGCTTTTACGGGCGCGGGGAACTGCGCGACAGCCTTAAGGGGCGCGGGGAACTGCGCGACCAGCCACACGCGACCCGCAGAAAAGCCGTACACGAGCCACCGGCTACCTCAAGGGGCGCGGGGAACTGCGCGACAGCCTTAAGGGGCGCGGGGAACTGCGCGACCAGCCACGACGGTGCCCTCGCGAACGCACGCGAGCACCACGTCGCGGACGTAACTCCCGCCGACAGACCCTAGTGCCGCAGCGGCCACACCGCTGCCGTATGGCCGCCCACGTGCCGCGCGCAGGCATCCGTGAGGTGCTCCAGCAGGGTCAGGGGTTCGGGCAGGGCGTGCTCCGGGCCGCGTACCCAGTGCACGGCCTTGCCACCGTCGCCGGGGAGCTGCGCGGGCGGCACGAGGACGTAGGAGCCGCGGCAGTGCCAGCGCAGCCCGGGGTGCTCGTCCATCGTCTCGGGGTGGCAGTCCAGCTCGCACGGCCACCACTCGTCCTCGTCCTCGGGGGTGCCCCGGGTGAGGGTGAAGAAGTACATGCGCCCGTCGTCGCTCGCGGCGACCGGGCCGACCTCGACACCGGCGGCGAGCAGCCGCTCCAGGGCCTCGCGGCCGGCTTCGAGCGGGACGTCGAGGACGTCGTGGGTCATGCCGGTGGCGGTGATGAAGTTGGCCTCGGGCTGGTGCCGGGCCCAGCGCTCGACCTGGGCGCGGTCGGTGGTGGACTGCGTCTGCCAGGCGAACGACACCGGGTGCCGCGCGGGGGTGGGACAGCCGACGCGGTCGCAGGAACAGCCGTAGCCGGGAGCGGGGTGGGCGGCGGGCGCGAGCGGCAGTCCCGCCTCGGCGGTGGCGAGCAGCAGGGCCTCACGGCCGTCGTCGGCGGCGGCCTGTGCCGGGCCGCTTCGGCGCAGCCACTGGGAGATTTTGCCCCGCAGGCCGGTCCGGCCGGCGAACTCCGCGCTCATCTGTCCCCTCGCCTCGCTGTGGTGCGGACAGCATGCCTCATGGTCCCACCATCCTGCGCTCCGGGGGGCCGGAGCCGACAACCGGGAAGGGTGGGGCGAGACATACCCCACACCGGGATCAGCGACGATGGCATGCTTTGCCGGGATTTCCGGGACTTGTTCCCGGACCTCGCGACGCCCGGGGCGGCACCGCGTGCCAGATGTCGCGGGCCGGGGTGATCCGGGTTCCTAGGCGTCGCGCGGGGCGAGGCCGTGGAGGGCGTAGTCGACGAGGGTGTCGGTGTACTCGTGGGAGATCGGCGCGGTGCGCTGGAGCCAGCGCTGGGCGAGCGGGGAGACGAACAGCTCCAGGGCGATGCGCGGGTCGACCCCGGGGCGGACGTGCCCGGCGTCCTGGGCGGCGCGCAGCCGGTCGACGTAGAGCTGGAGCTGGGGCTCCAGGAGCTTGGTGACGAACTCCCGGCCGAGCTGTTCGTTGACCACGCCCTCGGCGGCCAGGGCGCGGCTGGGGGCCTCGAAGCGGGGGTCGAGGAGTTCGTCGACGGTGGCCCGCAGGACGAGCTTGAGGTCGGCGGCGAGGTCTCCGGTGTCCGGGAGGGCGTAGGTCCGCGGGGCGCCCTGCCCGGCCTCGCGCGCCGCCAGGGCCGCCTGCTCGCCCAGGTCCAGGAAGGCCTCCAGCAGGACGTCGGCCTTCGAGGACCACCAGCGGTAGATCGTCTGCTTGCCGACCCCGGCGCGGGCGGCGATGCCCTCGACGGTGGTCTTGGGGTAGCCGACCTCACCGACGAGGGCGAGGGCGGCGTCGTAGATCGCGCGGCGGGACTTCTCGCTGCGGCGACTGGCGTCGGGGGCGGGCTTGTCGACCATGCCGTCGACGATATCAGGAGGCGAGACGGAGCGTCTCGCCTCGACCGGGCGGCGACGTCGACCCGGGCGGCGAGTCGACCCGAGCCACCGCTTCGACCCGGGCCACCACTTCGACCCGGGCCACCACCTCGACCCAGCCATCCGAGCCGGCGTCCGGCGCCCCCGTACGGGTTCAGCCCTCCACCCCGGCTCAGGGGCCTCCACCCAGCTCAGCCCACCCCCGGGCTCAGCTCGCCGCCCCGGCTCAGCCCACCCCCGGGCTCAGCCTTCCGCCGGGTAGCGCACGCCGATGCGCTCGCGGATCGCGTCGAGCGTGCGCATGACGGCGAGGCTGCCGTCCAGCGGGACGAGCGGCGACTCGGTCTTGCCGGCGCTCAGGGCGCGCATCACCTCGCGCGCCTCATGCTTGAGGGTGGTGCGCGGCCCGTGCGCGGGATCGGCGGCGAACTCCTCGGGCTCGCTGCCGTCGCGATGCAGGACGAAGCGGTCCGGATGGAAGAAGCCGTCGGGGATGTCGATGCGGCCGCGGGAGCCGGTGACCGAGGCCCGGACGGGTGTACCGCCGACGATGGAGCAGTGCACCGAAGCGAGAGCGCCGCTCTCCCAGGAGAGCAGTGCACCCGTCTGGAGATCGACGCCCTCCTTCGAGAGCACCGCTCTCGCCACGACGTCCGAGGGCTCGCCGAGCAGGAGCTGCGCGAACGACACCGGGTACACGCCCAGGTCCAGCAGCGCGCCCCCGCCCTGGAGCGGGTCACGCAGCCGGTGGTCCGGCGGGAAGGGGCCCGAGAGCCCGAAGTCCGCCTGGATCGTGCGCACCTCGCCGATCGCGCCGTCCTCGACCAGCGCCTTCAGCCTCAGCACCAGCGGGTTGCAGTACGTCCACATGGCCTCCATGAGGAAGCGCCCGTGCTCCCGGGCGAGCCCGACCAGTTCCTCGGCCTCGCGCGCGTTCAGTGTGAACGCCTTCTCGCACAGCACGTTCCGCCCGGACTCCAGGCACAGTCCCGCGGCCGCCCGGTGCGAGGCGTGCGGGGTGGCGACGTACACGACGTCGATGTCCTCGTCCAGGGCCAGCGACGCCCAGTCGCCGTACGCCCTGGGTATTCCGAAGCGTTCGGCGAACGCCTTCGCCGAGGCCTCGGTGCGCGAGGCCACCGCCACCACCTCCGCGTCCGGCAGATCCACCAGATCCGCCGTGAAGGTCGCCGCGATGCCGCCGGTCGCCAGAATCCCCCACCGCACACTGTCAGCCATTCCCGCCCCATCCTCGGTCGGCCACAATCAATCAATCAGCACTGTGTTCGAGCTGAGAGCATAAGCCGGTGGAGCACGGCTGGAAGAGGGATTGAGAGCGAGGAGCGCATGGGCGAAGGCGGAGCCTCGACGCCTGAACTGTCACGGGCGGCCGCACCGACGCAGCGGCCGCCCGCCCCTGCGGCGCGCCGGACCGGCCTGCTCGTCACCTTCGTCCTCGGCGGCCTGACGGCGACTCCGCCGCTGGCGATGGACATGTACCTCCCCGCGCTGCCGGAGGTCACCCGCGGTCTGCACGCGTCCGCCGCGACCGTGCAGCTCACGCTCACCGCGTGTCTGGCCGGCATGGCGCTCGGCCAGCTCGTGGTCGGTCCGATGAGCGACCGCTGGGGCCGCCGCCGCCCGCTGCTGGCCGGACTCGCCGTCTATGTCGTCGCCACCGCGCTGTGCGCCGTGGCGCCCACCGTCGGGACGTTGGTCGCCTTCCGGCTCGCGCAGGGGCTCGCGGGCGCCGCCGGGATCGTCGTCGCGCGGGCCGTGGTCCGCGACCTGTACGACGGCATGGCGATGGCCCGGTTCTTCTCCACGCTGATGCTGATCTCGGGCGCGGCCCCCGTCGTCGCGCCCCTGATCGGCGGTCAGGTCCTGCGGGTGACGGACTGGCGGGGCGTGTTCGTGATCCTGACGGTGATCGGGGTGCTGCTGCTGGGACTGGTGTGGACCCGGCTGCCCGAGACCCTGGCCCCCGGGGAACGGCACCGCGGCGGCATCGGGGAGACCCTGCGCTCGATCCGGTCCCTGCTGGCCGACGGGGCGTTCACCCGGTACATGCTCGTCGGGTCCTTCGCCTTCGCCGCGCTGTTCGCCTACATCTCGGCCTCGCCCTTCGTCGTCCAGGAGATCCACGGCGCCTCGGCGCAGACCTTCAGCCTGCTGTTCGGCCTGAACTCGGTCGGGCTGGTGGCGGCCGGGCAGTTCAACGGGAAGGTTCTGGTCGGGCGGGTCCGGCTGGAACGGGTGCTCGCCGCGGGACTGGCGGTGGTGGCCCTCGCCGCGGCCGCGCTGCTGCTGATGTCGCTGGGCGTGTTCGGCGAGACGGGGCTCGTGCCGGTCGCCGCCGCGCTGTTCGTGCTGGTGACGTCGATGGGCGTGATCCTGCCCAACGCCCAGTCGCTGGCACTGCTGCGCACCCGGCACTCGGCCGGGTCGGCGTCCGCGCTGATCGGCACGTCCTCGTTCCTGGTCGGCGCCGTCGCCTCCCCGCTGGTCGGCATCGCCGGGGAGGACACCGCCGTGCCGATGGCCGTGGTCCAGCTGGCGGCGGCCGTGGCGGCGGTGGGCTGCCTGGCGGGGCGACGGTGGCGCGAGGGCGCGGCCGAGAGCGGGAACTACGGGTCCGGGGAGGAGAACTGAGCACGCCGAGACTTCGCGAGGGCACGCCGCAGCGGGCGGGCCTCGACCCCGGGGAGATCGACGCCCTGGTCAGCCAGGTGCGCGGGCTGACCGCCGGGGAGCGGCCCTGGGCCGCGGGCGTCGTCGTGGTCGCCGGGCGCGGCCCGGTGCTCGCGGTGGCCGAGGCGGCGGGGTGGGCCGTGCGGTACGCGGCCTGGGACCCGGTGACCGGCGCCGGGGTCGAGCTGCCCGTCGAGCGACGGGTCGCCATGACCGTGGACACACCCTTCGACCTGGCCTCGCTGACCAAGCTGTTCACCTCGGTGGCGGCGGTGCAGCAGATCGAACGGGGCACGCTGGGCATCGACGCGCTGGTGGGGGCGTATCTGCCGGAGTTCCGCGCGGCGGCCGAGCACGGCATCACCGTGCGGCAGCTGCTCACGCACACCTCGGGGCTGCGGCCGGAGCTGCCGCTGTACGACTGCGCCGACGCCACCGAGCGGCTCGCGATGCTGCGGGCCGAGGCGCCGGTGGGCGTGCCGGGCGAGTACGTCTACTCCGACCTGAACATGCTGTTGCTCCAGCACGTCCTGGAACGCATCACCGGGCGCGGGCTGGACGTGCTGATCCACGACGGCATCACCCGGCCGCTGGGCATGACGGCCACCCGGTTCGGGCCGTGCCCGGGGGCCGCGGCCACCGAGGACCAGCGGCGGCCGTGGGCGAAGGCGGACCGCGGGATGCTGCGCGGCGAGGTGCACGACGAGAACGCGTGGGCGCTGGGCGGGGTCGCCGGGCACGCGGGGCTGTTCTCCACGGGCCGTGATCTGGCGGTGTTCTGCCGGGCCCTGCTGGCGGGAGGCTCGCACGGGCCCGCCCGGATCCTCGGCCCCGACTTCGTGGAGCTGCTGCTGACTCCGCCGGGGCTGGGGTTCGCGCTGGACCAGCCGTGGTTCATGGGTGAGCTGGCCGGCCGGGGCGCGGCCAGCCACACCGGTTTCACGGGGACGTCCCTGGTGCTGGACCCCGCGACGGACACGTTCCTGGTCCTGCTGGCCAACACCGTGCATCCGTGCCGACGGCCTCCGGACAGCCGCCCGAGGGCGGCGGCGGCGACCCGGTTGGCACGGGCGGCCGCGAAGGCCTGAGACGGAGGGGACGGCGGGGGCCGGGACGGAGGGCACGGCGGGGACCGGGGCACAGCAGTCGGCGGGGACCGCACGGAGGGGACGGCGGGGGCCGGGACGGAGGGCACGGCGGGGGCCGGGGCGCAGGGGCGGCAGGGACCTCAGGGAGGGGGCGGCGGGGCGGGGCGCAGGGGCGGGCGGCACGGACCGCACGGCAGGGACGGCGGGAGCCGCGGCGGAGGGGCGGCGGGGGCCGCGGGGCACAGCGGTCGGCAGGGACCGCACGGAGGGGACGGCGGGACGGGTCACAGGGGGACGACGGGAGCCGCGCGGGACGACGGGAGCCGCCGCGAAGGGACCGAGGAAGCCGCCGCGAAGGGACCGAGGAAGCCGCGGCGAAAGGGCCGGCGGGAGCTGAGAGAATCGCGGGGTGAACGCCCCCGTAAGCCCCGCCGAAACCCTGCGTGCCGCTCTCGCCGGGCTGCTCGACGGTCTCCCGCCGCGGCAGGCCGCGCAGGCGGTCGAGCGGTTGATCGCCAACTACCGGGGGGCCACCCCCACCGACGCCCCGATCCTGCGGGACCGGGCGGACGTGGCGGCGTACGCCGCGTACCGGATGCCGGCCACCTTCGAGGCGGTGTCGGCGGCGCTGGAGGCGTTCGCGCGGGCCGTGCCCGGCTGGGTGCCGGGCAGCCAGATCGACGTCGGCGGCGGGACGGGCGCCGCGACCTGGGCGGTGAGCGCGACCTGGGACGGACCGCGCGAGGTAACCGTGCTGGACTGGGCCGAGCCCGCGCTCGCGCTGGGCCGGGAGATCGCGGCGGCCAACCCGGCGCTGGGCGGCGTACGGTGGCGGCGCTCTCGGATCGGAGCGGCGCTCACCATCGAGAGCACCGATCTCGTCACCGTCTCCTACGTCCTCAACGAACTCGCCGAGGCCGACCGCACGGCCCTCGTGGACGCCGCCGCGGGCGCCGCGCAGGCCGTCGTGATCGTCGAGCCCGGCACTCCGGACGGCTACGCCCGGATCATCGAGGCCCGGGACCGGCTGATCGCCGCGGGCTTCCGCGTCGCCGCGCCCTGTCCGCACAGCGCGGCCTGCCCGATCGTGCCGGGCGAGGACTGGTGCCACTTCGCGGCGCGGGTCAGCCGCTCCTCCCTGCACCGGCAGGTCAAGGGCGGCTCGCTGCCGTACGAGGACGAGAAGTTCGCCTATGTGGCGGCGACGCGCCTGCCCGCCGCGGACTCTCCCGTCTCCCCCGCGCCCGCCCGGGTCGTACGACGGCCGCAGATCCGCAAGGGGCAGGTGCTCCTCGACCTGTGCGAGGCCGACGAGCATCTGCGCCGCACGACGGTCACCAAGCGCCACGGCGACCTCTACAAGGCGGCCCGCGACGCCGAGTGGGGCGACGCCTGGCCCCCGGCGGACTGAGCCCCCGGGACACGGGAGATCAGGCCGCGCGGGCCGGGATCAGACCGGCCTGGGACCCGGCTCCCCGGCCTCGGTCACGTACGACGCGTCGACCGACCCATTAACATGTACATAACACCCAAACACCGGACGAACAAGTCCCGCATTCCGGACCGTCGCGTACGCTGCGGGGCCATGAACGCTGTGGAGACGGACGAGGCGCACACCTCGGGGACGCGTGGGATCGCGGTGGTGACGGGCGCGGGTTCCGGCATCGGCCGCGCGGTCGCCGTGGAACTGCTGAACGCCGGCTGGTCGGTGGCGCTCGCGGGCCGCCGCGCCGAGACACTGGAGGAGACGGCGGCGCTGGCCCCCGAGGGCACCTCGATCCCCGTACGGACGGACGTCTCACGGCCCGAGGACGTGGCGGCGCTGTTCGCCGCGACCGTCGGCCGTTTCGGCCGCGTGGACCTGCTGTTCAACAACGCGGGCACGTTCGGACCGGGCGGCGTGCCCGTGGAGGAGTTGCCCTACGAGGCGTGGCGGCACGTGGTGGACACCAACCTCAACGGGGCGTTCCTGTGCGCGCAGGCGGCGTACCGGCAGATGAAGGAGCAGGACCCGCGGGGCGGCCGGATCATCAACAACGGGTCGATCGCGGCGCACACCCCGCGCCCGCACTCGGTCGCCTACACGGCCACCAAGCACGCGTTGACCGGGCTCACCAAGTCGCTTTCCCTGGACGGGCGGCCGTACGGCATCGCGGTCGGGCAGATCGACATCGGCAACGCGGCGACGGACATGACGGTCCGCATGCAGACGGGGGCGCTCCAGGCCGACGGGCGCGTGGCGCCCGAGCCGGTGATGGATGTGGCCGATGTGGCGCGCACGGTACGGCATATGGCGGAGCTGCCGCTGGCGGCGAACGTGCAGTTCACGACGGTGCTGGCCACCGCGATGCCGTACATCGGCCGCGGCTGAGAACCGCACCTCGGCCGGCCGCGGCCACGGGTCGGCGCCCACGACGCTTGCCTGCTCGGCGAATTGCCCAACCGGATTTTGAAACTCCGCCCTATTGCGGCCGGTAGGAGGCTTATGCTCAACTCTCCTACACAACAGCTTCACACTTGAGGCTCTGTGATTCCGGCCAACCCGAGGGGGGAGGCGGCAGCCGTTCCACGGCGCCGGATGGGGGTGGACCCCGTCCGGGACGACGGGGTACGCACCGGCACGTGGAACGGCTGCCGCATGACCAGGTGATCCCTGCGGATCACGCCTGGCCGGTCTCGAAACGGGAGATCCTGCCGTCCTCGGACACCTCGAAGTGCCAGCGGGTGCGCATCTCGCCCCAGGTGTCGTTGCGGTAGCCGGCGAGCAGGTCGCGGCCGTTGTTCATCTCCCGGTCCACGTCCATGTGGCCGTGCGAGGAGAAGATCTCCCGGTCGATCCAGTCGGTGAGGTCCCGGTCGGAACCGTCGTCGGACATGGTCGCGCCGGGCGCCAGCAGATCCATGAACATCTGCCGGTCGTGCGCGTTGACGGCGGTGACGAAGGCGCGGACGGCCGGGTCGCGGAGCTTGGCGGTCTGAATCGTCATGCGGTCAGCCTCACACCGGCCCCACGGCCCCGCCACCGGAGTACGCGGCCGCCCCCGCGCCCGGCCCGTCCGCCACCCGAACGGCCGTACGGACACAGCCGCCTCAGGGTCCCGGTGGGACGGTGGAGGGACGACACGCACTACGGGGGACGTCTCTTCGGGAGCCATCGTGACCTGTTACGAACGACGTGATCTGGGCCTGCTGCTGCTCCGGCTGGCCGCCGGCGGGGTGCTCGCCGCGCACGGCGCGCAGAAGCTGTTCGGCTGGTTCGGCGGCCACGGCATCGAGGGCACGGGCCAGTTCATGGAGTCCGTGGGCTACCGGCCGGGCCGGGCCAGCGCGACCGCGGCCGGGCTCGCCGAGGCGGGCGGCGGCACGCTGCTGATGCTGGGCCTGGCCACCCCGGCCGCGGGCGCGGCGGCGGCCGGCGCGATGACGGGCGCCGCGGCGGTGCACGCCCCGAACGGCTTCTTCAACCAGTCCGGCGGCTACGAGTACGCGGCCACCCTGGGCCTGGCCGCCACCGGCCTCGCGATCACGGGCCCCGGCCGCCTCTCCCTCGACCACGCCCTCGGCCATGTCGTCGACCGCGGCTGGATGGTCCCCACGGCTCTCGCGGTGACGGCCGCGGCGACCGCGGTGGTGGTGGGCACCCGCAACAAGCAGCTCCGCAAGGACGAACAGGCCGAGCAGCAGGCCCTGTTCGACGAGCAGGAGGCGCTGCTCGGGGAGTAGCGGGTCCTCACCCCAGGGAGCGCTTCGTCACCCGTGCCAGATGCCGGGTGAAGGTCTCCCTGGCGTCGGGGGTCAGCGAACGCAGGGCGATCATCGCGGTGATGACCACGTCGCACAGCTCCGCCTGGACGTCGTCCCAGGTGTGGGTGACGCCCTTGCGCGGGTTCTGCCCGGTAACCCCGATCACCGCCTGCGCGACCTCGCCGACCTCTTCCTGGATCTTCAGCAGCCGCAGCAGCAGGCCTTCCCGGCCGCCGTAGTCGGGGTTCTGGTCGAGCCATTCCCACAGGGCGTCCACGCCGTCCCAGAGGTCGCCGACCGGTGTCTGTTCGTGTGTCATGCCGGGCAGCGTGTCACGGCACGGGGACCGGCCGCCGGGAGTCTGCACGCCCGCGCTGCCGCGCCCCGAGGGGGACGGGACGGCGGCTCGAAGGGCATGCGAGCGGCAGACGAGTCGGGCTGTACGCCGGGGAGAGTCACGGCATCGCCAGCACCTGCGCAAGCAGGTACGTAGGACGCCTCCGTGGCTACCTTGATGGCTACGCAAAATCGGAAAAGTCGGGACGGCGTAACACTCGGCGTCCGTTTGAGGGTGCCTTGGCGGCTCTTCCTGCTCAGCCGCCGTTCTGAAAGCGCACCGGCTCGCCGAGCACCGAGCGGGCGCTGTCGAAGTCGGCCAAACGGGCGGCCACCGTGGCCACGGCGAGGCGCTCCGGGAGGGCGGTGGAGAACTTCAGCCCCCGTACGGCCCGGCGGTCCACGTCGGGCAGGACGAGGTTCTCGCCGACGTTCTCCCGGGCCGCACGCCAGTCGGCCGGGGTGAGGTTCTCGCGCAGGCGCAACCAGCTGTCGGTGGGTCGTTGCAGGGGGTCGGTGACCGACTGGAGGGTGGCCGCCAGGGTGGCGTTGGCGCGGTAGCCGGCCCAGGTCCACCAACGGACATCGGAGCCGACGCGCGTGATCAATGTGCCGCCCGGGTGGACGGTGCCAGGTGCGTCGGTTTCGCGCTGTTCGGCCAGGCACGCCTCCGCACGCCGGGTGAGGGAGACCGGCGGGGCCGTGCCCAGCAGCACCTCGCGCATGGCACGCGTCAGGGCGTACGACAGTCCGGCGACGCCGCCGTTCATCCACTTGGCGATTCCGCCGCCGTCGGCCGGCTCGACGAAGACGCGTTTGCGCAGCCAGTCGATGTACGTGACCTGCCAACTGCGTCCACCGAGCAGCAACCGCCTGGGGCCGGGGCGTTCCTCTGTGAGCACGCTCGGGTCGGTGCGGCCGATCTCCGTGCGCCCGGACAGGACGGTGAACTGCGGAGGTGCGGTGAAGGAGGCGGTGAGTTCGATGAAGTGCCTTTTGCCGAAGCGGCGTTCCGCCTCTGGGCCGACGAACAGCATCCCACCGTCGCTGTCGAGGAAGCCCTCCTCGGTGAGGAAGCGCAAGATGGGCGCCGCCGACCTGTCGAAGGGGGCGAGGCCGTTCCACTGCCGGTCCCACAACTGGTCGCCGAGTTTGTGCTGCTGCAGGGTGACGGCGAGCAGTTGCTGGGCCACGAGATGACGCGGCTCGGGCGGGGGGACGACCGGTTCCACCCAGCCCCGCGACCAGAGCAGCAACAAGCCTGCCGCCTGCAGCAGTGTGTCCTTGCGGGTGGTGAGGAACAGACAGTTCCGCACAGTGCCGGGACGCCGGCCGGTGCGGCCGATGCGCTGCAGGAACGAGGCGACGGAGGCCGGTGAGTCGATCTGGATGACGCGGTCCAGGTCACCGACGTCAATGCCGAGCTCAAGGGTTGATGTGGAGACGATGACGCAGTCGCGTGCCTCGGCGAACGCCTGCTCGGAACGGGCGCGTTCGTCGACGGAGAGCGAGGCGTGGGACAGGAAGACAGTCACCTCGCGCGCGCGCAGCGCCGCGCCCAACTCCTCGACCTGGCGGCGCGAGTCGCAGAAGACGAGCCGCTTCTCTCCCCTGTGCAGCGCCGCGATGAGTTTGGCCGCGTTGTCGAGGGAGCCGACGTAGTCGAGTTCCACTTCGCCCGCGGGCCTGCTGGACGGCTCGGGACTCGCTTCGTCGCCGTGTCCGCTGCCGTCGGTGGCCGGCAGATGCACTCCGGGGGCGACCACCTGACCGGTGCGGCTGCCGACGCCCGCGCCTTGCAGCCAGTGCAGCAACTCGGCCGGGTTGCCGACGGTCGCTGAGAGCCCGACGCGCTGGATGGGGCGTCCGGTGACCCGCTCCAGCCGTTCGAGCACGGCGAGCAGGTGCCATCCCCGGTCGTCGCCTGCGAACGCGTGCACTTCGTCGATGACGACGGCCTGGACACTACCCAGCAGGCGGGCGTGGTCGGTCTTGACACCGATCAGCATGGCTTCGAGCGACTCGGGCGTGGTCAGCAGGATGTCCGGCGCCTCGGTCCGGATGCGCTGCCGTTGCGATTCCTTGGTGTCGCCGTGCCAGAGCGCAGCGCGTCGCCCCAGCCACTGGGCATAGGAGTCGACGCGGACGACCAGGTTGTTGAGAAGCGCCTTGAGCGGACACAGGTACAGCACGGACGTGCCGGTCCACCTCCGCTCGGTCATCGCCGACAGCAGGGGGAAGCAGGCCGCCTCGGTCTTGCCCCCCGCCGTCGGCGCGAGCAGTACGGCGTCCTGGCCCTCCATGAGCGGTGTGATCGCCGCCCGCTGCAGGGGGCGCAGATCGGGCCAGCCGAGGGTGTTGACGATGTGATGCAGGACTACGGGGTCAAGTCGGTCCAGTACGTCGGCACCTTCGTCACCCAGGTCCTTCCCGGCTGGGCGTCCCGCGTCCGCCATCACAGCTCCAGGTCGATGTCATCGGCAGACGCGGAGTCCCCGGAGACCGTGGCGGCGAGGTTCCGCTCGACATCGGTGAGTTCGCTGCCGGCGACGGTGAGCCGGTAGTGCCGCCGGGGGTCGAAGTCGTCGAACTGGTCCACGCGGTCGAGCACGTCCCCGACGAGTTTCTTCAGGAACAGCCGGGGAGCCACTCCGACCTTCCCGCCCAGCGCCCCTCCGACGGCCACCGCGAGGTCGGCGACATACGCGTCGTCGACGACCTTCCGCACGCGCTCGGGCACTTCCGCGGCATCGGCGTACAGGTCACGGATGGTGAGGCCGAGTCCGACCAGGGACCGCTGGTTGAAGCCGGGGAGCCTGATCTGCACGGCGCGAGGGTTGTCGAAGCGCGGGTCGGTGGTGAAGTCGGTGGCCAGCCGCTGAGCGAGAGGCGCCAGACGCTGCACGCCCTGCTGACCGTCGTAGAAGGCGGGGGTGCCGGTGATGACCAGGTACAGGCCGGGGAAGCGGCCGGAGTGCACCTCGTCGATGAGCTGCCGCAGGGCGTTGAGCGCCTTGTCTCGGGCATCGGAGCGGACGCGCTGGAGCGTCTCCACCTCGTCGAGGACGACGAAGAGCCCGGTGTGCCCGGAGTCGCGCAGCACGGTGAGCAGTCCCTGCAGGAAGCCCAGCGCCCCGAAGTGGTCGAGGTCGCCGCGCACCCCGGCGGACCTGCGGGCGGAGGCGGCGACGTGCGGCTGGCCGCCGAGCCACGCCAGCACGCCCGCGGCGGTCGCCTCGTCGCCGTCGGCGAGGGCGGCACGGTAGCCGCGCAGGGCGGTGGCGAAGGACGGAGCGTGCCGGGAGACCTCGGCGAGCCGTGCGACGAGCAGCTTCTCCACCTCGCCGGGCAGCTCCTCCTCGGTCGCGCCGTCGGCGAGAGCGTCCTCCTCCAGGGCGTAGAACCAGGCGTCCACGACGGGCCGCAGTGCGCTGGGAGGAAAGCTGGAGGTGGTGAGGCGTTCGGTGAGCCGCCGGTAGACGGTCTCCAGCTTGTGCAGCGGTGTCTCGCTCTCCGAGATCTGGATCTCGGCCACCGCGAAGTTGCGGCGTTTGGCCCGCTCCCCGAGCCAGCGCGTGAAGAACGTCTTGCCGGATCCGTACTCACCGCGCACAGCCTTGAACACGGACCCGCCGGACTCGACGGCGTCCAGTTCGGCGTCGAGGGCCGCCTCGAACCGGTCGAGCCCCGTGGCGAGCAGATCGAGCCCGCTCTCGGGTACGGCGCCGCGGCGCAGGGCATCGAGGACGGTACGGCGGCGGGCCGCGCTGACCTGCGCGGGGCGCCTGGATCCGATGGTGCTCACCGGAACAGTCTTTCACCCCCTCGGGCATCGACGTACGAGAGCGGTACATTCCGGGCCGCCACGACGTTCCTCATGCGCACGAAGGGACTCTCCCAGATTCCGGTGACCACCGGCATGGCCCAGGTGCACGGTGTCGTCACCTGGGGGTCCGTCGCCAAGATGTACGAGGCGGGGAAGATTGCCACGCTCGACAACGCCATGGAGAAGGACTCGCTGCCCGTCCACGACGCCCGCCAGGAGTTCTTCGCCGCCCTCCCCGTCATCCGCGAGCACGGTTACCTGCTCGTCCGCGGTGACGACGGCTGCCTCTCGGGCATCGTCACCGCCTCGGACGTTACCGACCGCTTCGAGGGGACGGCGCGCCCCTTCTTCATCGTGGGCGAGATCGAGTCGCTGCTGCGCCGCTGTCTGGGGGCGGCCCTGGACACGGAGACCATCAGGGCGGTCCAGACGAACAAGAAGCCGGAGAACCGCACCGGCCAGGTGTCGGACCTGATGTTCGGCGACTACCTGAGACTCCTCGACGGCGACCAGGCTCGGCAGTCCCTCGCCGAGCGGGCCGACCGCAACTGGGCGGCGCTGAAGTGGCCCAACATGCCCCGGGAGCAGTTCATCGGCCTGCTGAAGCGAGTGAAGGACATCCGCAACCGGATCGCCCACTTCGACGAGAAGCCGCTTCCGCGGGAGATGCTCGACGAGCTGACGACCTTCGCGAACGTGCTGCGGGCGTTCGCGCCGTGAGGCAACGGCTCGGGGCGCTCACCGAGGCGCCCCGGGCCGTGTCGTCGGTCAGCCCGTCCCGAGGGCGAACTGCTCGCGCAGCAGCGCCTCGTGGAGCCGCACGGTGCGGCCGTCCGGCAGGGTCTCCAGGACCTGTACGCCGTCGTAGTTGAGGAGTTGCCGCAGGACGGCGGCGAAGCCGTCGCTCCGGGTCACCGGCATGCCGGTGCGCTGGGCGAGGGCGGTCACGGGCAGGGTGCCACCCGCGTCCAGCAGGGCGGTGAGGGCCTTGTGCACCTGTTCCTGCTGCGGCTTGCGGGCCAGCCCGCCGAGCTGTGCCTGGTAGGTCTCCGAGTCGAGCACTGCCGTCACCAGTACTTCGACGTGCGAGACGGCGGTCGGGGTGAGCAGGGCGTCGTCCGCTCCGGCGGTCGGCGCGACGTCGAAGAGCGCGTCGTGCGTCCGGGCGACGTCCGCCTGGTCCTTCTTCGCCCTCCCCGCCGGCTTCTTGGGAGCGGGGCCCGTTCCGGCAGTCGGTGCGGCGGCGAGCTCGCTTCTCGGCCGTGCCGTCGCGGTCTCCTCCGGGGCCCACCACGGCGGCCGCTGGTCGCCCAGTTCCCGCCAGCCCTTCGGGGGTTCCGCCCCGAACGGCAGGAAGGCGAGCACGGGGATGGTGACCTCGGCGAGGGAGGCACCGCCGTGGTAGCCGGCCTTGAGGGCGGTGTAGCGGGAGTCGGCGTCCCACAGCGCGACGATGGAAGCGCCCGGCTCGGGCCACACGACGCGCGGTCCGCTGAGGGCGATCTCTCGTTCGGCGAGCGGACCCGCCCCAGGCAGGCGGTGACGTGCGGACGCGGGGTCGGCCGCGATGTCGACCTTCGTGCCGTGCCGGTCGACGACGTGACCGTGGTCGCTGGTGAGGAGCACCGCCATGCCCTGGTCCGCCGCCACTCTCAGCAGGTCGCGCAGGCCGGGCACGTCGGCGACCCGCCAGGCGCCGTCGCCGAGCTTCTGCTCCTTGGCGAGCCGGTCGTCGATGGCGTTGAGGACGACGGCGACATGGGTTCTGCCGTCTTCGAGCGCTTCCGTGAGCGCGGGACCGAAGGTGTCGCCCGCGGTCTCGGTGCGCAGGTCGTCCTTGTGGAAGACGGCGGCCGGGGCTCCACCCCACAGCTTCAGCGTGGGGAAGAGCCGCTTCTCGTCGGCCTGCGTGCCCTTCGTCAGGGTGCCCGCGAAGAGCGAGGTGCGGGACACGGCCGTCACCGTGGGCAGGGCGGCGGCCATCGCCCGCCGCCGCGGCGCGCCCTGCCCGGAGAGCGGGTCGAACTCCGCCCAGGAACGGCGCAGTTCCTCGCCGAGTTCGTTCGCGATGGCCGCACTCATGCCGTCGAGCACGAGCAGCAGCACCCGGCGTTCCTCACCGCGCGGGACGAGCGGTCCGACCACACGGTCGAGGAAGGTCTCGACGGTGAGCATGCGACCCGGCTGGGTGCCCGCCTGCGTCCAGGTGGCCAGGTTCCCGGCGAACGACACGTCGATCTGCCGACGGCGGTCCCTGACGCGGGTGCCGAGGGTGTCGTAGGCAGCCTTGAGGACGGGGTCCCGATCGCCCCCCGCTTCGACGTGCTCCAGCGCGAGGTCCACCCAGCCGGTCTCGTCTACGTGCCGCTGTATGGCGTCGGCGACGGTGGGGGCCTCGGCAGGCGGGTCGGTGGCCAGCCAGCGGGCGAGACGCTGTCCCATGCGGGCGCGTTCGACACGGGCCGACTCCTCGGGTTCCACGGCGAGACGATGGTCCTGGAGGCGGCGTACGGCGTCCGCGACCGCAGGCGTGTCACCCGCCGCGAGGGCCTGGCCGACCGCGGTGAACCGGGCATCGAGGCCACCACGCAGGACAGGGCTCGCCGCGACGGCGTGTTCCGCGCCGAACTGGCGGGCCAGTACGGCCGCGCGGTCGAGCACGATGCCGGTGGTGCGGCGTGCCTCGCGGGCCTGGTCGGCCTCGCTGCCACCGGTGCGGTGTCCGGCCGCCAGCAGCGCGGTGACGTACTCCTCGGCGGTCTGCCCGAAGACGGTCACCAGGGCGTCGAGCTGTTCGCCGAGTGCCGGAGGCCGGTCGCCGAAGTAACGTTCGGCGCGCCCTCGGGCCTGGTACGTCTCGGGGGCGGGGGCGGCATGCTTCCACAGGGCCGTGCACACCAGGCCGAAGGCGGCGGCGTCCGCGCCGCGTTCGGTGTCGACGAGGGCGAGCAGGGCGCGTCCGGCGAGGCCCGCCTGGTCCTGCTCGCCGAGGAAGGCGGCCAGCCCGGCGCGCTCGGGGCCTCGAAGGGCGAGGAACCGCTCGGGGGCGCCGGGCCTGGTCGACCAGTGCAGCAGGGCCCCGGCGTCGAGCCGGTCGTCGCCCGGGCGGCGCGGGCCGCCTTCGGTGTCGAAGCGGGCCAGGCGCAGGCGGCGCTGGGCGAGCGCGGTGAGGGCGTACTGACGGGACAGCCAACCGCCGGGAACAGCCGGCCAGCCGCCGGGCGGGGTGGCGTCGAGGAGGGCCTCGGCGGCCCAGTTGAAGTCCTTGAGCCTGGGGTCGATCTGCCGGGCGCCGAACGCCTCGCGGACGACGTCCCAGCTGTCGACGGTGTCGATGCGCAGCTTGTGGACGCGGGCGAGGATCGCCGGGTCGAGTTCGCTCTGCTCCCGGTCGGTGAGGACGACCAGCACGGCGGGGCCGGGACGGCGTCCCGCCAGATGATCGAGGACGAGTTCGTGGACGGCGAGCGGCGACGGCGCCACCGCGACACCGGCCGTGCGGCTCTCGCCCCAGGCGGGTTCGGCCGGCCCGTCCCACTGAGGCGCGGACCGCAGCAGCACCACCCGGCGCCTGCCCCCGCCTTCACCGGTCAGAGAGGCGGCGAGGGAGGACTGCGACGACAGGTACTGGGTGACGGTCGCGGTGTTCAGCCGGACCGCGCCCGGGGCGGCGGTCGCGGTTGCGGTGTCCGTCATTCGACGACCTGCCAGGTGATCTCGACGGTCGCGTTCGGGTGGCGGGCGGCCAGTTCGGACAGCTCCGCCTGGAGGTCGGCGGCCGCCCGGGACACCGTCGTGCTGCGGCGGCCGGACTTCCGCGCGGAGCCGCCTCCGCTCGCCGGGGAGGGGGGCTCCTGCGGCGGGGTGTACGGGATGCGCGGATCGCTGGTCGGCGTGTCCAGGGACTGGCCGTCGGCCGTGGAGGGCTGGGGTGCGACCGGCGCGGGCGGTGGGGTGGCGGCGGCCTGGCTGCGCTTGAGGAGGGCGACGACCTCCCGCTGGGTGCGGGCGAGGGCGTCGCGCAGGTCGGCGGTGCGCTGGTCGTCGCGGGCGACGTTGCGCAGCGAGTCGAGCAGCGCCTCACCCTCGGGGCCGAGCCCGGCGGCGAGTTCCAGGGTGCTCCAGGGGGCGGAGGCGACGGCTTCCGCGACGCTGCGTGCCTGCTTGATGGAGGTCCCGTACCGGTCGGCACTGGTCCCGCCCAGGTCGAAGGAGGCGAGTGCCTCCACGGTCTTCTTCGCCCCGGCCGCGCCCTTGCCGGCCTCCGCCGTGACGGCGTCCAGGAGTTGCAGGGAGCGGCGGGCGAGGGCGAGGCGTCCGGTGTCGGCGGTCTGGTCGAGGCCGAGGAAGGTGGCGTGGGCCTCCAACTGGTGCACCAGGTCGGCCGCGTGGTCTCGGTGGGCGCGGGCGGCCTCGATGATCTGGCGGGCGAACTGGTTGACCATCCGGCCGCGCCGCAGGGCCGGCGGCTTCGCCCCGAAGACCGTCTCGAAGCGCTGCCGTGCGGTGTCCCAGTCCGTCTCGGCGGGCAGCGGCTGGCTGCGCAGCGCGTCGTGGTCCTTGATCGCGGACAGTTCGGGCGCGGGGTCGAGGACGGTGCCGCCGCGCACCCACACCCGGTCGTCCATCTCTGCGAACGCGGCGACGACGAGCCGGGCGAGGAAGTCGGGCAGGCCGCGCGGGTCGGGCTTGTCCGTCCAGTCGGTCAGGGTGATCAGCGACAGGTCCCCGGCGACGCCCTGGGCGCTGGCGAGCTGCCGGAAGTGGTCGGCCCAGTAGCGGGACAGCTCGAAGTACGCCTCCTTCTGCTGCCCGAGGCGCAGGGGCCCGGCGATCCGCTGCATGAGCTTGCGGTCGGCGGCCGGGACCTCCACCCGCCCGTCACGCGCCTCGGCGGCGGCCCGGACGTGGCTGAACACCTTCTTGGTGTCGGCGGCCTTGACGGCGATGCCGGTGCCGTCGGGGTCGAGGTCGGGGTGCGCCGGGTACTGGTGGGCGAGCAGCTTGCCCGCGACGTGCCGGATGCCGTCGTGCAGGCTCTGCCCGAAGGCCAGGGTGAGGCCGTCCACGTCGGGCAGCGGGACGAGATGGTCGTCGAAGTCGGGCACGACGTCGGCGGCCTGCTTCTGGGCGAGCCCGTACGCCTGCTTGAAGGCGCCCTTGACCTGCTTGAGCAGAGCCTCGCGCTGGGTCTCGAGGAGGCCCTTGGCGCGGCTGCGGTTGTCGGCGTTGAGGTGGCCCGCGTACTGGGTGTCGAAGCGGTGCTCGTCGGCGAGGGCCTTGTCGATGACGACGAGCCGTCGGAAGTCGGCGAAGCGCTGAGCGGACAGATGCGCGGGCAGCCAGGCGACGATACGGGACCGCTCGCCCTGCTGGCGCTCGCGCAGCCGCTGGATCCGGTTGACGTCGTCGACAGGCCCCCACTCGCCCTCGTCGAAGGGGAGGTCTATGGCGATCCGCCAGCGGCCGTCCTCCTGCGGCATCAGGTCGTGGTCGGGCAGCTCGTCCTCGTCGGCGACGTTGCCGAACACGATCTCGGAAGTGCGGGAGGTACCGCGCCAGGTGAAGCTGAGCTGGTCGCTCAACTGCCCGTGCTCGACGCCCAGTTCCTCGGACAACAGGCGGCGGGCGAGGGCGACCCGGTTGCCCGGGTTGTCGTTGACCTGGGCGTTGGCGATGACGGAGTCGACGTCGACGCCCGACAGCTCCAGCCGTACGCCGGGGTTGGCGTCGGTGCCGGTCTCCTTGATCTCGGGGAACCTGGCCGCCCACTCGGCGACCTTGTTCTTGATGATCCCGACCTCGGCGCCCGGGATGGGCGCGAGGACCGACCCGTGGTTGAGAGCGCCGAGCCGCCGGATGGTCAGCTCGGCCAGCGAGGGCACGCTGGGTGCGAGCGCGGACAGCAGCAGGGTGCACACGAGCCGGTTGTCTCCGACGAACATCCGGCAGCGGTTGGCACGCTGCGCGTCGGTGACGGTCTCGGGGTTGGTGCGGTACTGCCTGACGTCGTCCTCGGTGATGTCGTACGAGCTGAGGAGGTAGGGCCGAAGCTTGGTCTTGTAGAGCTTGTCGGCGGCCTCGAAGACGACCTTCAGACTGTCGGTGAACGGCTTGTCGCCGCCCTCCGCGATCACCGGGTAGAGGTCGCCGACCGGGATGAGCTGCCCGAGCCGGATCTCGTCGCGGTGGTCGGCGAGCAGCTGGCCCATCAGCTTCAGACCGGTACGGGAACGCTGCAGCGCGGACGAGATGTGGACGAGGGTGTCCATGAACGCCGGTGAGAAGGGGTACGTCAGCCGGAACGACTCCGCGTCCGCGCCGGTCGTGCCCTTCTCCGAGCCGAGAAGGGTGTCCCAGACCTGGGTGCCGACCCGCTTGGTCTGCTCGAAGGCCGCGTCGACGAGCCGCTCCGCCTCGGCGTCCTTCGGCTTGAGGATGCGCGCGTGGGCGATCTGCGGGAGGTTGCGGTCCTCCAGGGTGATTTTGTCGAAGCGGCCGGAGGCCAGGTTCAGGGTGTCCTGGATGGAGGCTTCCGCCGCGCCGGACACCTCTTCGCCGACGAGTTCGCGCAGGTCGCGCTGGCGGGCGATGAACGACACCACGGGGATGGCGCGTCGGGCGTCACCGCCCTCCACGAAGTTCGTGATCTTGCTGGCCTCGCGGGCCACGAACTTCTGCTCGTGGATGAGCGTCGCGAGCCAGAGGATCAGCTCGTCCAGGAAAAGGATCAGGCCGTCGTAGCCGAGCGACTTGGCGTGCTCGGCGATGACGGACAGACCGGCGTCCAGGGAGATGAAGCCGTGCTCGTTCTCGGCTGCGTTCTGGGCGAAGCCGGGGAAGAGGTTGGTGCCGGCGTCGTTGACCAGCTTGGCGCGCAGCTCGGCCGGGGTGGAGGGGTTGCGGAGGTCGAGCGGGGTGCCCCCCTCGTGGTCCTCCTCGGCGGCGAGGGCGGTGTCGAGGAGCTGCGGGGTCCAGGCGAAGCCCTCACCCCACTCGTCCGTCTCGCCGTCGCCCGCGTCGCCGCCGCCCAGGCCACGGATGACCGCCTCGTCGCCGTAGGTGGCACGGTTGGCCCGGATGTCGGCGAAGAGGGAGTCGGTCCGGTACACCTGCGGGGTCGGGGCCTGTGGGTGCAGCTTCTTGACGTGCGTGACGTACCCGCCGAGCACCCGCTGTTCGAGGGCCTTCGCGCCGAGCATGTGGTACGGCACGAGCAGGAACTTCTTGCCGTCCGTGGTCAGCCACTCGTGCTTGGTCAGCACCGGGTCGAACTCGGTACGGGCACGGGCGGCCGGGTCGCCGCTGAGCAGGGCGTACAGCACGGCCATGAAGTGCGACTTACCGGAACCGAACGAGCCGTGCAGGTAGGCCGCCTTGGAACGGTGCCCGTCGAGCGAGGACTTGATGAGGGCCAGCGCCTCGTCGAAGTTCTCCAGCAGCCGCTCGGTGACGACGTAGTCCTTCAGCGCGTTCTGGGCGCCTTCGGGTGTCGTCGCCTCGGCGAGGGACAGAACGAAGTCCGAGGTGGAGATCTTCTTCTTGATGTCGATGACATCGCGGAGGAGGGGCGGCTGGGCCATTGCGGGTCTCGCTCTCCCTGACGGTGGTCGGTACTGCTGCTCGTACTCGGTGTGGTGCGGGTCCGCCGCCGGGGCCGGAAGCCGGTCCGCGGGGCTCGGGGGTACGCGTGACCGTGCGGCGGGCCGGCTTTCCTGGCCGATGGCGCGGACGGGACCGGCCATGCGGTGACCGGACAGGACCGACGTTCCTGGCGTCGGTCAGGTCAGTCCAGACGGGTTCGCGGCGTCTGCACTTTCATCCCCCTCGTACTGAACGTCACCCGTACGGCCTGCGCATAGCAGCCTACCTCCGTACTCCTGTCGGTCCCCTCGCGCTCCGTCGGTGCGGGTCGCTCCCATCCCGGCGTCATCACTACGGCCGCCATCGCCCTGACCGGTAGGCGTCCAGCAGTTGTCGGCTCGCGACCGTGAAGGGGTGTTCGGGGCCCAGGCCGCGTTCACGCCGCTCGACGACGTCGGTCATCAGCGCGATCCCCTCATCCACGTGTCCGAGCGCGGCCCGGGTCCTGGAGAGGAGTTGCCGGGCGGCGAGCACGATCGGGTACTCGGGCCCGAAGCGCCGCACATACGTCTCGGCGACCCGCCGGATCTCGTGGTCGGCCTCGTCGAAGCGGCCCAGGAGGTACAGCGCCCACGCGTGGTTGTGTCGGGCGCCCAGTGTCACGGTGTGGTCGGGGCCGAGGGACCGCTCGCATTCCGTCGGCAGCGTGAGCAGTGTGCCGCCTTCCTCGGTAACCACTTCGGCGGCGGGCAGCATCTCCAGCAGGCTGGCGCGGGCCCGCAGGGTCAGCGGATGCACGGGGCCCAGCGCCGAGCGGCGCCTGGCGACGGTGTCGCGGAGCAGTGCGACGGATTCCTCGCGTCTGCCGAGGTTCGCCAGCACAAGTTGGAGGCCGTAGCCGCTGTCCGTGGTGTCGGGGTCGTCGGCGCCGAACAGCCGCTCCTGGGCGTCCCGGACCGCGCGGAGCGCCGCTTCGGCTTCGGCGTACCTGCCCAGCCGGAACAGTGCCCGCCCTGCCCTGGAGCGGGCGGCGAGGATCGTACGGTGGTCCGCGCCGAGGAGTCGCTCTGCGAGGTCCGCCGCGCTTCGGGCGGTCTCCCAGGCGGAGAGGTAGTCACCGGTCCGGTGCAGGGCGACCGACAGTCGCGTCGCGACGGCCAGGGCGTCGGCGGCGGACGGCCCGCCGATGTGCCTCAGCAGGGCCAGCGCGTGAGGTACCAGCAGGCGCAGTCGCGGATCGTGCGGACCCGCGTCGGGTACGCCGGGCACGGCCGCGTCGAGCAGCCGGACGGCTGTCGTGTCGAGGGCGGGCAGCAGGTCCGCGGGGGTCGCCGCCGAGACGCTGTCGAGCAGGATGCCGTGGCTCTGTACGCAGCGGGCGTCGGCGGCGTCGACCAGTTCGGACAGCGACTGGTCGAGGAGGGCTCTGAGGGCTGTCTCGGTTCGGGCACGAGGCAGTACGGCGCCGATGTCGGCGTGGTTGAGCAGGGTCAGCGGCAGCGGCTCGGCGGCGAACCGGGCCAGCAGTCTGAGCAGGGCCGCCGCTTCGGGCAGCCCGCGCCCTTCGAAGGCGTCGAGGGTCAGCTGCCAGGTCAGGCCGACCAGATGCCGGGGGTCCGCTTCGGACAGCGCGTCGGCTCCCCGGTCGATCAGCTGGACCCGTTCGTCTCCGTCGAGTTGGTCCCCGTAGGCGTCCATCGTCCAGGGGTCGATGACCTGATGGGAGAGGAAGCCGCCCGCCAGGGTGAGAGCGAGGGGCAGCCGCCCGAGCCGGTCCGCGACCCTCGCCGCCTGCTCCGTCGTACCGCTGTGCGGTGCGAGATCGTGCAGCACGAGCGCGGCGTCCTCTCGGGGCAGTACGCCGATGTACTGCAGCTCGGCGCCCGGCCACCACCGAGCCGCCGCTCGCCGTGTGGTCACCAGGACGGTGCCTCGCGGGCTGGTGCGCAGCCAGTTGCCGTCCCGCAGGATCTCCGGCTCGTCGGTGTTGTCCAGGACCAGTAACCAGGGTTCGGAGGAACGGTCGAGATACGTCCAGGTGAGATCGGCGGCAGGTCTGAGGCCGTTGCGTGCGGCGAGCAGTTCGCCGTGGGCCGCCCCTCGGTCGGCGGCGACTGCGAGCATGCCGGCTCGCAGGCTCGCACGGTCGGAGGCGTTGACCCACAGGCCCACCCGGCCCTGTTCTCCAGTGACCTCCTGGAACAGGGCGCAGGCGACCGCCGTCTTACCTGAGCCGCCCATGCCGTACAGCACGTAGACCTGGCCGCCACGCTCCGCCTTGACGCTCGCCCGCAGGCGTTCCATCACCTCGCTGCGGTCGCGGAGCGCGACGGGGGGCCTGCCGACCGCCGGGCGTCGTACCGAGTCCGGTCCGCCGCGCTCCGGTCCGGCACCGCCGTAGTGGTGGTGCTCGGTGATGTGCTGGTCTCCCCGCGACTGGTAGACGCGCCCGTGGTCCTCGGCGTGGCCGTCCGTGCCACCCGTCATCGCTCGGTGATGTGCTGGTCACGTCCCGCCTGGTAGACCCTGCCCTGACCGGACGCGGTGGCGTGCTGCGTGATCTGTCGGGCGGCCGAGCCTTCCGCCGGATCGAGTTGGTCCAGCAGTGCCCGCAGCTCCTCGACGGCATCGGGCCGGGCGACCAGCAGCCGTTGGACCGCCCCCTGCCACCGGAGGCGCAGTTCGTCCAGGGTCTGCTGGTCGTCGGCCACCGTGGCGGCCAGAACGTCCTCGCGTCCGGCCTCCAACTCGGCGGCGACTGTGTCGGCGCGCTCGGGTTGCGTCCGGCGCCAGAGCCGTGTCATCCCGTCCCGCATGTGCTGCCAGGCGTCGGTCGCCATCAACGCGACCAGGGTGGTTCCCGCGCTCTGTGCGAGCAATGCCACTTCCGCGTCCACAGCCGCCCCTCCGTTCACCCGATTTTTCAGACAGCAGAACTGAAAACTGTCACCCGTCAAGAAGTGATGTGATCGTCATTGCGGTCCCTGTCATTCCCTTCTCGAGCAGCATGGGACAGGGAGGAATCAGTCCTCGCCAATACCCTTGCGGACCAGGCCTGACACCTGGTCAGGTCGTCGCACTGCAGGCTACAGTGACGCATCCCGACCGATCGAGGGGGCGATGGGGATGTCCAGGCCATGGGAAGCTGATCCGGCCACGCGTTTCAAGCGACGGCTGGGAAAATCGCCCCAGGAACTCGGCAACACCACCGGAACTCCCGACTGTCCCGACATCTGGGAACTCGACAACGGCGACATCGCCGTCATCGGCCGGGACCTCACCGAGTCACTCGGCAAGAACCTGCCCGGCGGGGTCTCGATCGGATCGGACGAACGCCTCGTGGTCATCCCCAGGAACATGCTCATCGCGGCGAAGCCGGACATCCCGAGTGTTTGACTCCTTTGCGGACGGCGCCTCCGACCGCCTGGACCGCCCCACGTACCACGCCGACCTGAGCCGGATCTACGGCGGCAGGATCGGCTTCCTCAACAAGCTGGAGCGCGGCCAGCACTTCCAGGAGCGCGGCTTCGCGAGCTGGGAAGCCTTCGCCGCCGGCGACTGGTCGAGGGCGCTGACCCTCGCCGACGAGAGGCGCGAGGAGTACGCGAAGGAAGTCCTGCGGGCGTCGAGGTCGGGCGTCAGGCACCGCCGTCTTCGCGTGGTGGAATTTCCGGTGACGCCGTATGTGCAGTGGGAACTGCATGTCCTGCGGGTGCGTGTGGAGGTGGGGGACGAGATCAAGGTTCTCGACGCTCGCGCTATTGCGCACATCGAGCGGACGCGACCAGTTCCGGAAGTGGTCATTCTGGGTGATGCGGTGATGTACGAGGTCGTGTACGACGACGACGGAAACGCGGACGGAGCCAACCGCTACACCGACAGCTCATTGATCCGGGAAACGAATGCCGGATTCGATGCGCTGTACGAACGCGGCGAGGAGTTCCACGAATTCTTCGACCGGGAGATCGCCCCGCTGGCCCGCCCCAGGTGACCGGCCCGGCCCAGGGGTTCACGCGGCTCACAGTGATCAGCGAGGCGGAGGGCGGGCGGACGCCTGCGAAGGACCACCGCCCCACCGACTGACTGCAGGAACGCCCGCCGCAGGGTCGGGCATTCGCGGCGTCAGGACTGAGGTTCCTCCTGCTTGAGTGTGGTGGCGTCTGCGCTGCGCTGTTCGGGGGTGGCTTGGGCGAAGGGCCCGTGGTCCTCGACGACTTCGCCGTCCACGGCGTCCCCGTCCATCACTCGGTGCGACGGCTCCGCCAGCGGCAAGCCGGCGAGGTGGTTCTTGAGCCTCTTGGCCATCGGAAGGTAGGTCGCGAGAGTGAGCCCGCCGGAGACAACGGCCCCGACGAGGGGGATCGCCTTCGATACGGTCGTCGCGAAGGACTGCGTGGTCATCTTGACACCGAGGTAGCCCGCGACCTTCTTCACCATGGGGTAGACGACCCCGTGGGTGAGTGCCTTCTGGGGCAGTTTCTTGGCGACCGTCTCCGCCATCATCCCCGCGACCTTCCCCACCGCGACGTTCGCCGACTTGGTGCCGAACATCACGCCGAAGAAGAGCGTGAGCACACCCTTGGTCGCGTCATCGACGTCATCGCCCTGGTCCGAGAACAGGTCGGGCCAGCTGTAGAGGTAAGCGAGCTTCTGCGAGATGCGCAGCATGTGGCCGACGTACTGGGCGGTGTCGGCGGGCACCGTGGCGGGGAGCGCGATGATTCCGGGTATACCGGCGGCGGCCGAGAGAGCGCTGACCTTGGCGGTCTCATAGCGGACGGAGTCGTTGGCCACCTTGTCGAGAATCTCGACAGAGATGCCCGCCGCAGCAGGGGTCTCTTCTATCGCCCTCCGGATCTCGTCCTCGGAGCAGCGGCGAGCCAGCGCACTGCGGAGGTACGCCTCCCTGTGGATACGCACACCCGGAAGCTTCGCCGCCGCCAGCAGCAACGTGAAGAACCGCGACTCGGGGTTCTCGACCCCTTTACCCTGCTTCATGGCAGGAACCTACAGTAGCTCCGCTCCTCAATGACCGGGTGCACTCAACTCGGTTCGGTCGTTCCCGCCAGGCAGAGGACAAGCAAGGGGATCGGTTACAACGAGCCGTCTGTGCAACCGACTTGGCGCGCACTGGGCTGATCGTCACCCACCGTACGCAGGAGGAACGGAGCAGGGTCCTCGGCAGGCACTCGTCTGCTGAAGACCCTGCACAGGTATCAGAGCGCAGCGAACTGGACGAACGCGGTCCACGCCGTGGGGGCCACGGTCAGTGCGGCACGGGTTGCGTCCTTCGAGTCGCGGACGTGGACCCTGGCTGGGCGGGTGGCGACCTCGACGCACTGACCACCCTCAGCGCCGCTGTAGCTGCTCTTGACCCAGACAAGCGCAGGCACGGGACCGCGTTTTGCTTCAGCGTTCATCTCTCTCCCAACAGCTTCTCGATGAAGGCCAGGGACTCACTCGGGGTGAGGGCCTGCGCTCGGATGATTCCATAGCGCGCGGACAGCGCATGGACCGCGTCCCGCTCCGTGACCAGCGTGCTCCGACCTTGAGCCTCCATGTAACCGACCTGTTGCGCCTGCCTTGGCGACAGCAAGGTGAACGCGCCATCGACACCCGCATTGTCCTCGCGGTCGAGCGGCATCACCTGAAGCTCGACATTCCGCTTCTGGCCGAGCAAAAGCATCTGCTCAAGCTGTCCGTGCCATACGTGCTCACCGCCGAGCGGCCGTCGCACAACCGGCTCCTCCATGACGAAGCTCAACAACGGGGCGGGCCACCTGTCGAAGATCCCCTGTCGTGCGAGCCGCGCTGCAACGCGCTGCTCGATGGTCGCCTCGTCCAGCAGTGGACGCCGCATCCCCAGCAGAGCCCGCGTGTACTCCTCTGTCTGCAACAGGCCGTTGACCACGTGGGTGTCGTACACGTAGAGCTCGACGGCCTCGGCCTCCAACTTGGCCGCGTCCCGGAAGAACGCCGGATACTGAGCCCGAGCCACCTCCTCCTTGCTCGCACTCAACACCCCACCCGTATCCATCACTTCATCGGCCCGGTCGATGAACTTCGGCGGCGGGATACGTCTCGCCTGCTCGAACGACGCGATCGTCGAGGCCGAGTACCCGGTCAGCGACCCGAGCGTCGCGCGGTCCATTCCCGCCCGCTCTCGGAACAGCTTCAACTGCCGCCCGAACACAGACAGCATGCCCGTCCCGACCTCGTACTCCGGCTGCTGAACCTCGTCGTCCACGCCGCAGCTCCTCTCGTACAACCGCCCAGTCAGCCAACTCGGGGCCCGGGAACCGGTCACGCCCAACACCGCGTACAAGCGCACCGCCCGCGTGTACAGCCCGTACCCGTCAGCGCATCGCTCCTGGTCAACGCTACGCAGAGTCCGCGACCGTTGACCCCATGAAGTCAGCAACTCCCCCGAACGGGCATATGCCACAGCCCCTCGCGCCCGAACACGAGTTCACCATGCGGTTCACCTCAAGCCCACGCGGCGCCCGCCTGGCCCGCCGGCTCGTCTCGCATCGCCTGAACGACTGGGGGCACCCCTACGCCACCCCGGTCAACGAGTCGCTAACCCTCATCACGGCGGAACTCACCGCCAACGCGGTACGCCATGGCCACGTCCCCGGCCGGGACTTCCACGTCCGACTCACCCTGGCCCAGGACATCGCGCGCGTCGAGGTGACCGACACGCTCGCCGAGAAGCAGCCTCCGGCCGATCCCCCGGCGACCGACTTGGTATCCGAGTCCGGCCGGGGCCTGCTTCTCGTCGCCGCCCTCGCGGACGACTGGGGCGTCACCCCTCGTCGGGCCGCCCCAGGCAAGACCGTGTGGGCGGAACTGCGCGTGCGGACCCAATGCCACCCGTACACGCACCGCGAGGCCCTTGAACCGACGGACGTCGATCTGCTCCTGGCTACTGCTTCGCTGCTGCGCGACGACCTCGGGTCGCCACAGGGGGACGCCAGCCACGGAGGTCGTCGTCGGTGAGTCCGTGCTCGCCCTGCTTCTGCTGGCGGTAACCGGCGAAGAAGTCCGCCGGGGAGCCGCTGTAGAGCATGTCGAACTCGTTGTGCCACTGGGACAGCCACGGCTGGAGTTCCAGCAGGCCGGCGAGGAACGGGGTGATCTCCTCGGTGGACAGTGTGGTGTTGGTGAAGTACGTGGCGAGGGCCTGCGCCTGCTCCCGGTGGTCCCAGCCGGCCCACCCGTACAGCTCGGGGGTGGCGGCGTGGGTCTGCCCGTAGGAGACGAACCGCTCCTTGGGCACGTCGAGCTTGCCGCGCGCCCTCCAGTAAGAGGGGCGGAGGAAGTCAGCCGAGGTGTACTTGGGCGGCACGGGAATGGAGTCCCGGATCTTCCGCTTGGCGGGCTCGTCGGGTGCGGCATCCTCCTTGCGCTGGAGGTCCCACACCTCTTCCCAGTCGGCGCGCTTCTTCAGCCCGGAGGGCTTGTAGCGCAGGGAAGAGAGGAACGGCACGTGCTCGTCGGTGATCAACTCAGCGACGACCTTGGCAAGTTCCTTGCGGGGCGCGTAGAGCTTGGCGACGGAGACGAAGTCCTCATCGCGTGAGAGGGCGTCTGTAAGGCGGGCCAGGGTGAGGATGGTGGGCTGCCCGTTCTCGTCGAACCAGTGGTCGCGGGCTTCCATCCGATCGAGCAGCCAGGAGCGGAGGGCCTTCTCCTGGAGCGCGTCCCAACCCTCGGTGGCCCAGCGGCGCTTGTACTCGGGACGCTCGACCATGCCGATCGCGCGGTTCGACTCGATGGCGTCGATGCGCTTCTGGACGATCTCCCGGTAAGGGGCGGGCCAGTGGGCAGGGATCTCCGTGATGGGGGTGGAGTTGTGCCGCTTGAACCACTCACCACTGGCCTCGCCTGCGGCTACGCGGCGAGCGAGGACGATCTCGAAGGCACGCTCGCCGAGGGCGAGTTCCGGGATGTTCGGGTCGTCGGGATTCTCGGAGACGCGGAAGTCTTCGGAGTGGAGGCTGTAAAGAGAGTATACCTGCCAGTCCAGCTCTTCTTGGAGAGCGATCATGCGGGCGCGGGTGAACTCCCAGCGGGCCTTGGCTTCGCGGAGGGCGCCAACTGTGGGCGTGTTCTCAGCAGCCACGGCGGCAGGACTAGCGGCCGTTAGGTGCTGAGCCAGGCTGTCGAGGGCGGTAGCCAATGCAGTCGGGTATGCGGCGGGGAGGGGAAGCTCCTGAAGCTTGGTACCTGTGAACTCAAAGAATTCCTCCCACGCCGCCCCTCTGTACCCTTCGTTAACACCGCCATTCCCCTTGCCATGGCTCACCATCTTGAGCCAGAAACCAACTGTGGAGCTGTTGAGTACCCCGAGCAACCGCAGGTGCTCCACCGGCGTAGCCTCGTCGGGCAACTTAATTACCGTCGTCGAGTGCTTTGAAGGAATCACTTTGCGCTGCACGTAGAAGTGATTGTGCGTGGCAACGAGGGGAAAGGCGATCAGGGCAGGTGCGGAGAGTTTGGATCGGTAGAGTTCACGCCACTCAATCCACGGAATTCCGCGATCCAGTAGCGTTACGCTAAACTTTTTCCTCAATTGCAGGATGCGACGCACTGGCCACATGAATCTGAAAAGACCAGACGCCGATCCGGCACCAAGTGTGTAATCATCTCGATATGGATTAACCAGCCAGCTTCCCTCTTGAAGGTTCCAGTCCCGAATTTCTTGCCCGTCGACGACCGACGCGATGGAAATCCCTCGGTATTCCATGGCTTTCGTGAGAGAGACCGCGTATGCGGAGTCCTCACCTGTAACGATGGACAGTCCGATTCCATCAACAACATCGCTCAACTTACGTGCGTGTTGGCCGATACGTTGCATGACGTGGACAGCTGCACCGCCAGTAAGGCTCCATGGATGAGTTGACATGCTGTCGCGAGCAGCATCTACGACGCTGACCCACTCGCTTTCTGAATCACTTCTATCAATCTGCTCGCAGATCGCGCGCCAGACGAGACCTTGACTCGGATCCTTCGGCCTTTCAGGCTCGCCTTGAATTCCGCGAACTGTTCTCAGCACCGATGAACGCCCCACCCCGGAGCGCCGTCGACCAATCATGATGACGGTTGGCGTTCCGTGTCCCGGAATATACGCGCCAGCAGTATCAATGACCTCCACAAGCTCTACCTCATTCCTGAAGTAGCTCTCGATAAGCTTCTTGCCGAACTCGCGCTTCATGAAGGAGTTGGCAGTGATCTGCCCAACCATTCCATAGCCATGGCCTGCAGCATCACCACGCCTTGACAGTTCGAAGAATCGCTGGGCGAAAGGAACTGAAAGTGCATACTCACGAAAACAAGCGTCATAAAGTTCTCGATATAGAGCACCCAGCTTCTTATCCTTCACGGTGATATAGGGTGGATTCCCCACCACCACGTGATAGCGCCCCTGCTGCAGAATCCCCGGGTGCTCGTGCACGTCCTCCGTAGCGTATGCGAACGAGGCCAGCGGGTCATCAAGGCAGTCCTCATCCCCGCCGAGCGTCAGCTCCAACTGCCGGGCTTTGATGAGCGAGTCGCCCACCGCCAGGTGGATCGGCCACTCGTACCTCGCGACCTCCGCCAGCGTCCGCATACTACTCGCCGCCATAGCCGCAACCAACAGCCGAAACCGCGCAATAGCCACCGCAAACGGATTGATGTCCACCCCGTGTACCGAGTCCAGCGCAGCCCGCACCCGCTCGTGCACATCCCGCCCGGGCTGCCCCTCAGCCCACAACCGCACCAACCGCCGAAACGCCCCCAGCACAAAGTGCCCCGACCCACAAGTAGGGTCGATCATCTTCAGTTCCTCGTACCCGAACTCGCGAACCGCAGGATTCATCGTCCGGTCAAGGATGAACTCCTCCACGAACTCCGGCGTCTGAAGCAGCGCATACGTCTTCCGCGCCGCCTCGCTCAGGTCCTGGTACAGATCTCCGAGGAACCGCGTGTCCCAGCCCTCCGTGCCGTCCTCGTTCAGCGGGTCGGTGAAGTCGTGGACGAGGACGCCCGCCTCATCCCTCCCCCGCCAGAACTCGACCAACTCCCGCGCCCCGTCATGCGAAACCGGAACCTGGTACAGCGGGTTGTGCCGCTGGTCGAAAAGCAGCCGTCCCGCCTGCCCCTGCCCCAGTTCCTCGAACGCCTTCTCCAGCCACCCCCGGTACGTCGGGTCCTCGTCCGACTCCACATACGCGTCGTACCGGGACTCCGCCAGCTCCCGCCGGTCACCGTCCGGCCCCGTCAGGTACGGCTCCGGGATCAGCCGGTTGTCCTCGCAGAACCGTACGAACACAGTCCCCAGCACCCACGCCACCGCGACCTGAGTGACCCGCTCGTCCAGCCACGAGGTCCACGTCGCCGCCGTACGCCCCAGCTTGCGCGCCTGGTCGTACTCGGCCCTCAGCCGCGCACCGACATCCCCCAGCGCCTTCACCTGGCGCCCCAGGTCGGTCTCGACCGCCTTGACCTGCTGCTTCAGGTCGTTCAACAGAGCCTTGCGGTCGATCACTTGACGTCTCCCTCGACACCACTGGCACTAGCCACACCCTCGCCGGACCCGCGATGGGCGTTGCCCACCCACGTGTCCGGAAGCTGAATCCACTCCCCCAGGCCGGCCTGGTACGGCACGGCCACCTGCCCGAGCCGGGGCTCGCGGGAGGGGTCGGCCTGTGGGACCAGGAGCCACAGCCCTCGCCCGCCCCGCCGGGCCACCGACGCCAGCCGGTGCAGGACGCCCATCGCGTCGTACCGCGCGAACACCCCGGCCTCTGTCAGCAGAACAGGCCCGGCCTCGCCACCGCCGTTACCCAGCAACTCCGCGATCCGGGGCTCCACCGCGCCCCACGCCGTCCGCGCGTACTCCGCGAACCGCACCGCCCCCTTCGAGCCCGGCTCGGCGGCGTCCGCCTTGAGCAGGGTCTCCCAGGTGGGCTTGGTGCCCGGCGTGACCTGCGCGTGCAGGGCCTCGAGGAACAGCTCGGTCACCGACACGGCATGCGTGCCCAGCCGCTCGGCACGCAGCTCCCGTACGGCAGCCTCCACCAACTGCTGCCGTACGGTCAGCACCCGGTACCCGTCCCGTTGGGCCGAGGCGAGGAGCCGTTCCTCCGCCCGGACCGCGCCCGCGAGTTGCGGGTCGTCGGCGTACCGCGTCACCGCACCCGTACGCGTCGACTGCCGCCACGCACCCGTCGTCAGGTAGCTCGACGCGTCGTCCACCTTCGTCGGCAGGTAGCGCAGCACGCCCTCGCGCTCATGCATGCTGAGCGACAGCTCGAAACCGGCGTCGCGCAACGCCTTGGTGAGCGGGCCGCCCGTCGGCAGGTCGTGGTGCGTGCCACCACGCCCGTCGGGAACGACCATCTCCGGGAAGCGAGCACGGACCCGTTCGTGCACAGCCTCGCCGGTCAGGCCCGGCTGCTGTCCCTCGGGCATACCCGGAATCCAGCGGACGAGGCCCGCCTGCGTGAGGCGCAGCGCCCGGACCAGCGACAGGTCACGCGGGTAGATCTCCAGGCGCGGCGTGGCGGCGGCGTTCACCGATGCCGCCGCTGCCAGCTCCACCATGCGCCGCTCGTCCCAGTCGACAGCACCCGGCGGCACCGTCAGCGCGCCCAGCTCGGCGAGCACGGTCGCCGCCGTCGGTAGGGTGTCCAGCTTGGCCAGCCGGTCGGCCGTCTTGCCGAGGCGGGTCGCGTACTCCAGCAGGCCCGGCGCGGTCGGGGTGTCCGGGCCGTCGTTCTCCCGTACGTCGAGCGCGAGCAGGCCGGCGCCGAGGGACTCGTCCGTCGCCTTGCGGTTCGGCTGGTGCTGGAACTCGGCTTCCTGCGGCAGCAGTTGCTCGACCTCGACCACGGCCCGTACGGCCGCCAGCGCCATCGCGCGCCGCTGCTCGCGCCCCGCGAGGTGCGTGCCGCGCCGGACCGCCAGGGCATCCGCGATCTCCACGGCCGAAGCGACCCGGCCCATGCTCACCAGCAGGTCGATGATCTCCTCACGCAGTGCCTGGACGGCGGGTTCCACCTTCCAGCGCTTGCGCTCGTCCTTGAGCATCTGCGGGATACGGCCGTGGCTCAGCCCGAGGCTCTCCGCGACGTCCTTCTGCTTCGGCCAGACGCCGATGTCCGGCAGGACCCCGTGCTCGTCGGGCAGGCGCAGCAACAGCCGCACCATCTCTGCCTTGTTGCGGTTGGAGCCGTTGTTGTTGACGGCGGGCACGAAGACGGTGGCGAGGGTGTCGAGGCTGACGGAGCGCAGGGTACGGGGGGACAGGGCGCCCGCCGACTCGCCCGTGGCGAGTTCGCCGACGAGGGCCGACTCTGCGGCGGTGAGCTGCTCCAGCTCCTCCTTGGCCTCCGCCCGGCCCTTCGGCGTCAGCGGCGAGACGGGGATCTCACTCAGCCGCTCTCCCCACTCGCGCTGCCGCTGCTGGACCTCGTTGCGGGTCTTGGCGCCGAGGCCCGGTGCGTTGACAAGCTTGCGGCGGCTGTAGTCGAGCAGTTCACCGACCGTCGTGATGCCCAGGCCGTAGAGGAAGGACTGGGCGGCGGGCGTGAGGCCGGAGACGGTCAGCGGGGTGTCGCGGGTGACCTCGGCGGCGAGGCGGTCGCGCTGCTGCTCGGCGGTCTCCGGCTCGGCGTCCGCGATCGCCGCCGCGGCGGCGCGCTCGGCTGGTGTCCCCTCCCCCGTGGTCGCGGCGGCCGGGTGGCGGGAACGGTGGCTGGACGGGACGGTCTGGGAGGCGTCGAGGAAGACCTTGCGCCAGGCGTCGCGCATCGGCTTCAGCTCGGGGAACCGCCGGCCGGCGTCGCGGTGCAGGGCCTTCTGGAAGAAGGCGACGAGACCGTCCCGTACGGCCGGGTCGAAGGCCTCGGCCGCGATGGTCGGGTACGGCCACTCCTTGCCGTCGGTCATGCGGGGCAGGACGCTGCCGTCCCCCCACTTGGGCAGTTCGCCGGAGGCCATCTGGTGCAGGGTGACGGCGACGGCGTACCGCTCGGCGTGCGAGTCGTACGAGCCGCGGGTGATGACGTCGACGAAGGGGTCGAGATAGCCGTCGGTGCCCGCGTTGGTGCTCTTCGCCGGGTAGCCGGCGAGGGAGAAGTCGATGAGGACGAGTTCGCGGGTGCGGTTGGGGCGGATACGGATGGCGATGTTGTCGGGCTTGATGTCGCGGTGCCAGACGCCCTCGCCTTCCAGGAAGTCGACGGCTCCGAAGAGGTAGTCGCCGTACGCCTCCAGCTGGTCTACCTGGAGGCGGCCGTTCTCGCGGAGCTGGCGGGCGACGGTCTCCTCGCGGCGGCGCGGACGTCCGCCGCCCTCGGTCCCCTGACTGTTGTCGTCACGCTCGTCGCCGACGTACTCCAGTGCCAGGACGGTACGGCCGCCGATGTGCAGCGGCTCGGGTTCGACGAGGCGGATGATGCCGGAGTGGGGGCGCAGGCGTCCCATGGCCTCGGCCTCGCGGGCGAGGATCTCGCTGCGGCTGTCGGAGAGGGCGACCTTCAGCACGGCCAGCGGGCGGGTCCTGCGAGCCTCGGCCTGAAGGTCTCGGACGAGGAAGGCGCGGCTGGTGGAGCCGGTGCCGAGGCGACGGCGGATCTCCCACCTGTCGGCGAGCACGTCGCCGGCGACGGCCTCCAGCGGGTCCTTGTCGGCGGCGGTGTCGTCGTCCTCGTCGCCCGGCACCTCCGTGGCGGTGGCCACCTGGGCCGGGGCGGTGAGGGAGTCCTCGACGACCTCCAGCAGCTCCAGGAACTCGTCCACGCTGGACAGGCGTTGGCCCGGCCGGTAGGCGGTTGCCGCCTGCACCAGCTCGTCCACGTCCTCCGACAGCCCGTCCACCAGGGAGCTGGGGCGCAGGCCCTCCCCCGCCTCCAGTCGGGCCAGCAGCTCGGCCTGGCTGGCGGCCGGGGCCTTGCCGGTGACCAGCAGGTAGGTGAGGACGCCGAGGCCGTACACGTCGAGGTGGACCGGGTCGGGGTTGAGGGCGGTGAGTTCGGGCGCGAGGTAGGCGTCGGCGTCGTCGGCCACGTGCTGGGCGGACAGCGCGGTCGGCGCGAAGCGGGTCATGCCCTGGCCCTGCGAGGAGTCGCCGCCGCGCTGGGTGGCGATCTGCCAGTCGGAGATCTGGAGCTGCGGGGTGAGCCAGGCGGCCTCCTCCCCCACGGCCCGGCCCTTCCTGCCGCGCGGCCGGGGGACGACGAGCACGGAGCGGGCGGCGAGCGCACGGTGGTGGATGCGGCTGGAGTGCGCGGAGCGCATGGTCTCGGCGAGCTGGCGGACCAGCGCCATCCGGCCGAGGATGTCCAGCTTCTCGCCGTACTGGACCAGGTACTCGTCCAGCTTCAGGGTGTCCGGGTGGTAGTCGAAGATCAGCGCGGGGCCGGCCGCGTGCCCGGAGGGGAAGTACTGCTTGAGTTCGACCACGCCCGGGTGCTTGAAACGGCCCAGCACCGCGGCCTCGCGCCGGGCCGCGTTCTCGACGGACTGGCGCAGTGAGGCGTCCGAGCCTCGCTCGCTGAGGTAGATGCGGACGCGGGCGGCCTCGGGCAGGTCGCTGTGGCGGGCGAGGTAGTCCGCCCAGGTGGGCCCGGAGTCGAAGGACTTCTGCTCCAGTTCGTACGGGCCGACCTTGTACTGCGCGTCGCTCTTGCGGATGCCGATGTGCTTGAGGGCCGCCTCGATCTCGCGCGAGCCGATCGCGGTGATACGGCGCCGCTCGTCACGCGGGGGCTGCTTGAGCATCTCGACCAGCTGGTGGACGGTGTACACACCGTTCTGGTCGTGCGCGGGCAGCCGTACGCGGAGGCTGTTGTCCGTGAAGCAGACGGCCTCGGCGACCCAGACCCGCTTGTTGCCGGGCAGCGCGATCAGGCCGGCCAGTTCCTTGGCCTTGCGGTTGACCAGATGCAGCGGGTTGCCGTGCGTGCGGCGGCGGCCACCCGGAGTGGTCTGCACCCAGGTGCCGTTCTCGGACGTGACCGAGCCGTGCCAGTCCTTCAGCTCGATCATGCAGACGCCACCGGGAGCGACGACCAAGAGGTCGACTTCTCGGACGTGACCGGTGTTCGCGGTGAAGGTGAAGTTCGACCAGGCACGCCAGGGGTCGGAGTCCGGCAGCTTCTCCCGGATCGCCTCCAGGCCACGGCGTTCGTGATCGAACTCGGACTCGGTGACCGTGACCCACCGGCCTTCCCGCATGCCTGTTCCCCGCTCCTCGTGCCATCCAGGGCCACCGTTCCCCACGGTCAGACCCCTGACGCAGATCCTAGTGGGTGCCCGTGGCATGAGAAGAGGTCGTGAAGGGCGGGACTACAGGACATTCACCTCACATAGCGAAATACTCTGAGCCGATTTATCCCTCTTGCCCAGGAATGGAAGTTTGCTGGGCAAGCAATGGACTCCACCCAGGTATTCAGAGGCACTGCGAGCCGAGGCACCCTTGCTGCTTCAGGCACTCCGCGGGTCGCTGAGGGCACTCGTGCCGACACTCCCTCCACCACACCCCTTTGCCGCGCCAGTCGCGGCAGATCCTTGCGCTTGCACCCCCATGCACAACAGGAGTGAGGGCGCAGGCGGCCGGTAACGAGGCAACAGGCAGGCACGCGGCAGCACTTGTCATACCTACCTACTAATGTCCTCGACATGGGACTTGGGGATATCACGCGCGCAGGCGTGCTGGCTGCAGTGGCGGAGTGTCAGGGCTTGGGACGCGAAACGTTTCGCCGCCGATACGGCTTCGGCAGGGCATTGACGTACGTCTTGGTCGTAGACGGAGACAGCTACGACTCGAAGGCCATAGCCGGCGTAGCTCATCTGTACTCAGTCGGGGCTCTGCTGTCGGCCGACGACTTCAGCGGAGGTGCACGCACAGTGGCACACCGTCTGCGAGAACTCGGCTTCACCGTGGAGGACGGAAGCACCGCTGCGGACCGCCCGCAGCAGGCAGAGCCGCAGATACTCCTCCAGCCTCGCGGCGGGGCTCGGCTTCGAGGGGCACAGAACTTCGCCAAGTCGGTACACCAGGGCATCCGGATCTCGGACATCCAGGATGTGCTCGGTGACCAGGCGACCACACTGAATGCCCTGTATCCAGACGGAATCGCTCGATTGTGGGGTGCCACTCCCACCGCGCAAGCCAACAACGAAAAAGCACGAGCCCTGCGAGATCGTCGTGTCGGTGACGATGTGTATTTCTACACGGCGAACCATTTCTTCGCTCGCGCACGCATTCTCCACCTGTTCACCAGCTCGCCTGTGGCACGGAGGGTCTGGGGAGCCGACAGTGACAACGCCACTTGGGAACACATCATGGCGCTGGGTGACGTCGAGGAATTTCCCACTCCTGTCCTCGCAGCGCCCGTGCTGCGCCAGATGAACGTTCCGGCACCTCTGTGGAGCCTTACCCTGCGGTCCCCCGAGAGCTACCGCAGCGTTCTCCCACTCCTACCGGCGAAGAGCCGGCCGGTGGTTCCGTCACCGCTGACGCCGCCTTCAGCCACAGCCACAGCTGACCAGCTCACCGCGGAGGGTCTGCTGGAGCGGCTCGGCTCCCTCCGCACTCATCGCCAACCAGGAAGCGAAACGCCCAGCCGCCACCAGCCATTGGCCCTGCTGTGGGCGATATCCCGGATTTCCGCGGACAGGCCACGCCTGACACCGTGGGCCGTCTTCCGGACGGAGGTGAGTCCGCTCCTCGCCGAGTTCGGACTCCCCGGCTCCGAAGTTACCCCCGAGTCCCCCTTCTGGCACCTGCGTGGCAGCGACCTCTGGGAGGTGCACGGGATGGAGCGTGACGCCGGTACTGCCCCTGGAACAGGCGCCCTCGACACGCACCAGCCCGTCGCCGGCCTGACCCACACAAGCGCTGAGCTGCTGAGGGACCCCCTTATCCGCCTGAAGGCCGTGATCAAGCTGTGCAGCACGTACTTCGACGGTGTCGACCAACGTGAATTGCTCAATCGGGTAGGCCTCGCCGGTTACGCCACGGCTGATGGCCTGGTCGACGAGGACGCTGACGGCCAAGCGGGTGCCGCTGCGACCGAGCGTGCGACCGGTCCAGCCGCACGACGGACGCGCACCTCCTCACAGCTTGTTCGCGACGCCGCGATCGCCACGCGGGTCAAGGAGCTGCACGGCCACGCCTGCCAGATCTGCGAGACACGCCTGCAGTACAAGCGCAGACCGTACAGCGAAGCCGCTCACATACGTGGTCTCGGAACGCCTCACGACGGTCCGGACGAGCTGCCGAACCTGCTCTGCCTGTGCCCCAATCACCACGTCCTCTTCGACGGGCTCGAAATCTATGTCGATGTCGTCGGCGTCGTGAGGCACACGCACGGGGATGAATCAGTGGGACGGCTTCGTCAGCACAACGGTCATCCCATAGACGAAGCACACCTGGACTACCACCGGGCTCTCTGCGAACTCAGCAGGATCACGCGGAGCTGAGCAGGTCACACGACCGTGCCGCTCTGCACCCTCGATGCGCATCAGAGGTGAGCCACTCCATGCGCCGAGCCCAGCAGGATCGGGCACGCGTCAGACCGACACGGCCTGTCGTGTCGCTCCACCCGCCAACTCCCGCAGCTTCTCCCGCGTCTCGGGATCCGTCGCGTACACGACCGTGCCCACCATGCCCCGGGTCAGAAGCACCTTGTAAGTGTTGCGGATCAAGCGGTCCACCTCGGCGTCGGAGGTGGACCGCTTGAAGACGGGGTCCTTCGACGCTGCCCGGTCGGTCACCCAACGATCCTCGCGCCAGACCAGGTCGGGGCCGATGATGACGCCGGACCAGTCGTACTCGAAGCCCTGTGCCGTGTAGACGCAGCCGACCTGGCCGAAGCCTGCCGGGTCGGTGGCCCACAGGGCGGCCGGGGGAGCACCGGACACGGATCGGTCACCGCGCAGGTTCCACGGGCGGGCCCAGTCGCCGATCACGACGTCGGGCGGCAGCGGAGCGCCAGGTTTGGGCTCCGGGGACCAGCGCCAGCTGTAGCCGGCGGACATGCGCGCGCCGTAGCCCTCGGCTCGTCGGGCCTCCAAGAACCCCTCCATTTCCTGAGGGCTGTCGGCGACCAGGAGCTGCATGCGGCCGTCGGATTCCCAGGTGACCGGGCCCCCGGCCTCCAAGCCGAGGAGCCGTACCACCCAGCGCAGGTACGCGTCACTGCCACCGCAGCGGAACTGGCTGTCCAGAGGGACGACGTGACACGGGATGTCCCGCTTCGCCGCCGCCTCCTCGATGTCAGCCACTGTGCCCATCTCGCCGGGGCGCACCACCTGATGCTCGTCGAGGAAGAAGACGGGGACGTAGGCGACGTCGATGAGTTCGTCGATCTGGGCCCTGCCAGTCCGGTTCTCGGCGCGCGTGTAGCGGTTGGCCGAGGTCTCCCGGATGCGGTGTGCCTCGTCGCAGATCAGGGCACCCAGGCTGTTCTTCTCGGCCGTCATGAAGCTGTTGAAGTACTTGAACAGGTCCTGGACTTCCCGCTTTCGGGCTCCGGCGATCTTCCTCATCGTCGTCGTGAACGACTGCGAGCCTGTGGCGTGCAGTGCCGGAACCCCACGCCGGTAGAGCTCGCCGAGCAGTTGCAGAGCGATCACGCTCTTGCCGGTGCCGGGGCCGCCCGTGACGATGACGACTTCCTTGCGGTCGGCGTGCTTCGCCTTCTCCACTGCGTTGAGCACCATGCGGTACGCGACCTGCTGCTCGTCGAGGAGGACGAACTGGGTGCGCTCGCGCACCTCCTCGGCGGCGACGGACATGAGCTGCTTAGACGGCACCGTGGCGCCCGCGCGGAGTTCGTCCGCTGCCTGTGCCCCCAAGTGCTTGTCGCTGAGCCTCGTACGAAGGTGGGCGAGGAAAGCGCCGCGGCGTTCCTCGGTGAACAGCAGTCCGTGGCCGTCACGTTCGATCTCCCGCAGCCCGGTCACTCCGAACTCGGTGGCATTGTGCAGATAGGCCACTCCGGCCATCCGATGCCCGTGTTCAGCCACCACGCCATTGAAGTTGACGAGGTATTCGCAGTATCGGCGGACCTGCTCGATGGGGTTTAGCACCGGATGGGCATACGCATCGACATGGCACAGGGTGGGATCGTCCTCGTGAGGCAGTGCCTGGCTCCACTGCTTCAGCTCCACCACCACGTAGGACGGTTCTCCCGTGACCGGGTGCACACCAGCGAGGACGACGTCCGCCCGCTTGCTGTTCAGCGGGAGCGCGTACTCCAGCATGACCTCCACGTCGCCCAGGCCGGCGTCGTTGAGTGCGGCGGCCAGGACGGGGATGCTGCGCTCCCAGGAACGCACCTCCGAGGCGCCGGGCCGATAGCCGTGCATGTGGACGAACTTGTCGGTGAGGTGCAGGAACAGCGAACCGTCGAGTGCCATGACGGCGACCGTTTTCGCGGACGCGCGGAACAGCAAGGACTTCCCCCAGGCAGCACGAAGAGACTCGTGCGGGTGGGGGCGTGTCCTTCGAGACTCCACCGGGGTGGAGCGGAAGCCCGTCGGGCCGCGTTGACGATGTGTTCGAGGGTACCTGGCGGTACTGACAGTCGTGCCAGCGACTGCGGTCGGTGTCGGGGCCTACAGACCGCGAGGAAGCCTGGCCGACGCAACGGCGGCCAGGACCCCGTCGTCGCCCTGCACCGCCCGAGCTGGACATCGGACTGGGCGGCTCAGCGGGCCCTCCAGGCGATATGAGGAGCGCCCACGCAACGGATCAAGAACCCTCGGCGGGCATCAGACCAGCCCCGACTCGGTCAAGTCCCCTTCGGCGATCAGCGCGTCGATGTCGGTCAGCGCGTCCCGGATATCGGCTCCGAGCAGCGCCCACCCGAAGCGAGCGGCCTCCCGCGGCAGGTCGTCGCGGTGCACGCCGGGTCCTTCGTCGACCACGTTGGTGAGTACGAGCTGCCGCCAGACATCCGGCAGCCCCAGCGGCAGACGAGTCGGGCTGTACGCCGGGTTCTGTTCCCGGGGCTCCTCGCGGAGTCCCGGGCGACGGCCATCCATCTAGGACCGGCGTTGCCGCCGGTCTCGTGCGGTCTACCCGCGGACTCGGGCGGGCAGCCCTCGAACGTCCGCGCAGAGCGCCTTTTACAGCGCTCCTTTTGACCTTGCTCCGGGTGGGGTTTACCTAGCTGCCCAGGTCGCCCTGGGCACTGGTGGTCTCTTACACCACCGTTTCACCCTTACCCGGTGCCGAAGCGCCGGGCGGTCTGTTTTCTGTGGCACTGTCCCGCGGGTCACCCCGGGTGGCCGTTAGCCATCACCCTGCCCTGTGGAGCCCGGACGTTCCTCGGGAAGCCCCTTGAGGGACTTCACGCGGCCGCCCGCCCGGCTCGTCTGCCGTGGCGACCATGTTACCGGCCTGCGAGGAGCGGCCGTGGCCAGCACCGAGCCGGCCAGGATCAGGGCGAAGGCGACGCCGATCGACACGGTCAGCTCCTCGTCGAGGAACAGGGCGCCGGCGGCGACCGCCACGGCCGGGTTGACGTAGGTGATGACGGTCGCCCGGGTCGGACCCGCCTCCTTGATCAGCTCCAGGAACGCCACGAAGGCGAGCGCCGTGCAGATCACGCCCAGGCCCGCCAGCGCCGCCAGGGCCTGCGCGGAGGGCGTCGTGGACGGCCAGGTCACCGCCGCCGCGGGGGCGTAGACGACCGCGGCGAAGGCCAGGCAGGGGGTGATCAGATGCAGCGTGGGGACGTTCTTCAGCCAGCGGGCGGCGATCAGCGGAGCCGTCGCGTAGCCGACGACCGTCAGCAGGACCTCGGCAAGCGAGCGGGCGTCCCCGCCGGTCAGATGGGGGATGGTCAGCACCGCCACGCCCCCGAGCCCGACGGCCAGTCCCGTCAGCCGCCGGGTGCCCAGGTGCTCCGAGGCGCCGAAGAAGCGGGCCAGGGCCACGCCCACGATGGGCACGCCCGCGATCAGCAGGCCCGCCGTGGAGCTGGACAGATGGCGTTCGGCGTCGGTGAGGGTCCACCAGGGTCCGACGATCTCGATGCACGCGAAGGCCAGCATGGGGCGCCAGTGGGCGCGGACGGTGTCCATGAGGCCGCGCTGGCGGATCGCGAAGGGGAGCAGGAGCGCGGCGCCGATCAGACAGCGCGAGAAGACCACCATCGACGGGGACAGTTCGTCCACCGCGACCTTGATCATCAGGTAGGGGACGCCCCAGACGACTCCCATCAGGGCGAACAGGAACCAGCCACGTGCGGTCATGCCCCGAGTCTCGGCCGGATCAGCGCCTGGCGTCTTGAACGCTGTTGCGGTACGCCGCCGGGGTCACGCCCAGCACCCGGCGGAACCAGCGCGTCAGATGCGCCTGGTCGGCGAAGCCGACGAGCCCCGCCACCTCCGCCGGGCGCAGTCCTGACTCCAGCAGTGCGCGGGCCCGCGTCACCCGGTACTGCGCCAGCCACGCGTACGGCGGCACCCCCACGGTCGTCCGGAAGGCGCGCAGCAGTTGGTAGCGGGACAGGCCCAGATCGGCGGCCAGGTCGGCGAGGGAGGGCGGGGCGAGCAGTTCGTCGGCGAGCCGGTCGCGCACCGCGAGGGCGATGCGGTCGGCGCCGGGGACCAGGTCGACGGTGGCGCGGGCGGTGGAGTGGCGCCGGGTGAGGGCGGTGAACAGCCACGGCAGCCGCGACTCGGCCTCCAGCGGGTCCGGGCAGGCGGCCAGCTCGGCGTGCGTCACCCGCAGCGCGGCGGTCAGTTCGGGGTCGTCCAGCAGCGGCTCGCGGAAGTGCGGCATCCCGACGGTGCCTTCCTGGAGCAGCGAGGGCTCGGCGTACAGGGCGCGGTAGGCGTAGCCGTCGCTTCCGGTCGCGGGCCCTCCGGTGTGCATCTCCCCCGGCTCCAGCACCACGATCGAGCCCGGCCCGGTCCGTATGTGTCCGCCTCGGTAGTCGATGACCTCGACCCCGCCGACACACACCCCGATCGTGAACTCCTCGTGCGCGTGCGGGGCGTACACATGCCGCTGGAAGCGTGCCGTGAGCAGGTCGAGCGCCGGGCCGCACCGCCCCAGCCGTGCCCTCGTCCACCGCGCCTGCTCCGCCACCGCGCACCCCTTTTCCGGTCCTCAGGGTGCAACGCCAGGAGGGTCAGAGAAAGTCCGCGGTCTCCAGGTCGAAGGAGAAGGGGGCGGGGAGGGGGAGGGGTTTGCCGAAGGGGAGGGTGAGGTGTTCGCGGTAGTCGTGTCCCGCCGGGTCGCTGAAGAGCGTGAGGGAGGAGGCGTCACGGTCGACCAGCAGGTGGAGGGGGATGCCGCCGCGGGCGTAGCAGCGGCGCTCGACCTCACGGTCGGCGGTGGGTTCGGAAGCGGTGACTTCGAGCACCATGGTCACACCCTCGCAGGGCATCCAGGGCTCGGCTCCCCGGTAGAGCCGCCGCTCTCTGAGGGCGAACGTGCCGTCCGGGATGACGTGATCCTTCGGGCTGCCTTCCAGCTTGAGGCCCTTGTTCCCGGCGAACTGCATACGCGTCGCGGAATTCATGAGGACCTGCTCGACGATCAGCCCGATGTGGTCCTCGTGGTCCCCGTCCGGCGGCGGTGTCACGACGATCTCCCCGTCGATCAGCTCCGCCCGGAATCCCTCCGGGGTGTCCAGGGCGAGAAAGCCCTCCAGCAGGACCTCTTCCTGCTTGAGCGACTCATGGGCGACAGCAGTCAAGTCACGCCCCTCCTTCGGTCGCTCGCCAGACTGGGACATCGGCTGATCACCTGTCCAAGAGATCGGGAACCGTTCCCTCGATCGTGGCACACAACGCCCCGGCAGAGGCCCTCAAGCAGGCACGAACCGCACTTTCGCCGTGCCCGGGTCGGCCTGGGTGAGCCGTACCCGCAGTCGTTCGCCCAGCGGGAGACCGTCGCCGTCGACGCGGCCGACGATCGCCGGGGACTCCAGGTGGACCGTGCCGGTCGTCGGCTTCCCGTCCGCCACGTCGATCACGCACGCGTCGAAGACCTCGCCGACACGGTCCTTGAGCAGGGCCGCCTCGACGATGTCGACACAGCCGCGCTCGACCTGGGCGGCCCGGCGGCCGCCTTCGGCCATCTCCTCGGGCAGCGCGTCGAGGGCGGCGAGCACCCACTCGGGCACGGGCCGCCCGGCGGTCGCGGCGAGACAGATCTCCGTGGTGTAGCGGTCGGCCAGGCGGCGCAGCGGGGCCGTGCAGTGGGTGTAGGGGGCGGCGACGGCGGAGTGGGTGGTGATCTCCGGGAGCGCGAAGTCGCGGAAGACCGTGTGGCCCGCGCCGCGCAGCAGGGCCGTGCACTCCTGGAGGAAGGCCGCGTGCCGGGGCTCGCGCGGGTCGAGGGAGCGCACCAGCCCGGCGTACGAGACGTGGTGCGGCCAGTCGATGCGCAGGGCCTTGGCGCTCAGGCGCAGCCGGCCCACCGCGCCGTCGGGGGCGGCCGGGAGGGTGCGCAGGACGCCGGTGCCGTACGACAGCATCAGCTCGGCGGCGGCCATGCCGGTGAGCAGGGAGAGCTGGGCGTTGAAGCCCTCGGCGGGCAGCGGGGCGCGGTAGGCGAGGTCGTAGGTGTGGTCGTGCTCGGTGATCTCCTGCTCGGGCACGTTCAGCGAGATGCCGCCGCGGTCGGCCTCCAGCTGCTCGCGCAGCAGGCCGACGGTCCGCAGCAGGGCAGGGGTTCCTCGGCGGTGCCGGAGTCGAGTTGTCGCTGCACGCCCGCGTAGTCGAGCTTGGCCCGGCTGCGCACGAGGGCGCGGTGCAGGTCGACGGCGAGGGGGTTGCCGTCGGCGTCGAGGTCGATCGTCCACAGTGCGGCCGGGCGGGTCTGTCCGGGCAGCAGGCCGGCGGCGCCCTCGCTGAGGACGGGCGGGTGCAGCGGGGTCTTCGCGTCGGGGAAGTACAGGGTCATGACCCGCCGGTGGGCCTCGGCGTCCAGGGCGCCCCCGGGGGCGACGAACGCGGCCACGTCGGCGATGGCGTAGCGGACGCGGTAGCCGGTGCCCTGCCGGGACAGGTGGAAGGCCTGGTCCAGGTCGGTGGCGGCCGGCGGGTCGACGGTGACGAAGGGGATGTCGGTCGCGTCCCGCGCCGGGAGCGCGGGGCCGCGCGCGGCGTGTTCCGCCTCGGCGAGGACCTCGGGCGGGAATTCGGCGGGGGCGCCCAGCTCGGCGCGGAGCGCGGCGAGCGCGGCCCGCAGGGGGGCTTGCGGGGCACCGGTCACGCGGATCGGACGGCGGGGCATACAGCGAGCGTAGGGCGGGGGCCGCGGGGTGGCACGCCGTACGCTGTCCCGAGCCGACCCGAAGGAGAAACACCCGTGCTCGTCCTGCTTCCGCCCTCCGAAGGCAAGGCCGCGTCCGGCCGTGGGGCCCCGCTGAAGCCGGAGTCGTTGTCGCTGCCGGGGCTGGCCGAGGCGCGGGCGGCCGTACTGGCGGAACTGGTCGAGCTGTGCGTGGCGGACGAGGACAAGGCCCGTGACGTGCTCGGGCTGAGCGAGGGGCTGCGGGGCGAGGTCGCGAAGAACACGGAGCTGCGCACCGCGGGCACCCGCCCGGCCGGGGAGATCTACACGGGAGTGCTGTACGACGCCCTGGGCCTGGCCACGCTGGACACCGCCGCCAAGCAGCGCGCGGCGCGCTCGCTGCTGGTGTTCTCCGGGCTGTGGGGGGCGGTGCGGGTCACCGACCGGATCCCCTCGTACCGCTGCTCGATGGGTGTGAAGCTGCCGGGGCTCGGCGCGCTGGCCGGGCACTGGCGGGCGGCGATGGCCGAGGTGCTGCCGACGGTGGCCGGGACGGGGCTGGTGCTGGACCTGAGGTCGGCGGCGTACGCGGCCGCCTGGAAGCCGAAGGGCGAGGTCGCCGGGCGCACGGCATCCGTGCGGGTGCTGCACGCGCCGACGCGGAAGGTGGTCAGCCACTTCAACAAGGCCACGAAGGGGCGGATCGTACGCGGCCTGCTCCAGGCGGGGGCCGTACCGCGCGACCCGGCGGAGCTGGTGGAGGCGCTGCGGGAGCTGGGACACGTCGTGGAGGCACAGCCTCCGGCCAGGGCGGGGTCGGCGTGGTCGCTGGATGTGTTGGTGGACGAGATCCACTGAGGCCGGCGGCAGTACCAGGCTGCCCCCTCTCGATGCTGCGACGGTCGACGCATGACTGCGTCGGGTAGGGCTGGCGGCCGTGCCGCGGGCGTGGCGGGAAGAACGGCTGACGCCCCGGGCGGGGTGGGACTGCCGACGGGTACCGGCCGGCGCACCTGTGGCCTGCGGCGTGAGGAACTCGCCGTCCTGGCGGAGGTGTCGGCGGACTACATCCTGCGGCTGGAGCAGGCGCGGCCCTCGGCCTCCTCGGCGCTCGACTGAGGCGGGCGGGGGATCGTCCGAGGCGGGCGCGGGCGGCGGGGCTCAGCGCAGGTGCGAGGTGTCGTTGACCAGGCGCACGCTGGCGTTGCCGTCGGCGTAGTAGGCGATCGCGGACAGCGAGGCGGCCGACAGCTCCATCCGGAACAGCGACTCGGGCGGGGCGCCGAGAGCCAGCCGTACGAACGTCTTGATCGGCGTGACGTGCGTGACCAGCAGGACGGTGCGGCCGGCGTACGCGGCGACCAGCCGGTCGCGGGCGGCGGCGATGCGCTCGGCTGTCTCGGTGAAGCTCTCTCCGCCGCCGGTGGGCCGGGCCTCGGGGTCGGCCAGCCAGACGTTCAGGTCCTCGGGGTACTTCTCCCGGACCTCCCCGAAGGTCAGCCCTTCCCACGCCCCGAAGCCGGTCTCCCGCAGCGCGTCGTCGACGGTGACCTCCAGTCCGAGCCGGGCGGCGACGATCCCGGCGGTCTCCCGGGTCCGGGCCAGCGGCGAGGCGACGATGTCCTGGATCGTCCCGCGCCTGGCGAGGGCTGCGGCCACGCGCTCGGCCTGTTCCCGGCCCACCGCGGAGAGGGACGGGTCGGTGCCGCCGCTGCCGGAGAACCGCTTCTCGGGCGTCAGCGGGGTCTCGCCGTGCCGCAGCAGCACGAAGGTGGCGGGCGCGCCCATGTCGGCGGGCGCCCACCCCGGGGCGGCCACGCTCTTCGCGGCCCGCGCATCGGCCCCGGCCTTGACGACCGAGCCCTCTTGGCCCGCGCCCGAAGAAGCCCCCGGGTCCTCCTGCTGCCCTGCACCCGAAGGAACCCCCGGATCCTCCTGCTGCCCTGCACCCGAAGAAGCCACCGACTCCCCCTGCTGCCCTGCACCCGAAGAAACCACCGACTCCCCCTGCCGCCCTGCACCCGAAGAAACCACCGACTCCCCCTGCCGCCCTGCACCCGAAGAAACCACCGACTCCCCCTGCCCCGTGCGGGAGGCGGTCGCCGGGCTCTGCCCGGCCGCGCCCGCGTCCATCGCCTCGTTCGCCAGCCGGTCGGCGTGCTTGTTGCGCTCGCGGGGAATCCACTCGTAGGTCACCCGGTCCGCGGGGAACACCCGTCCCGCCTCCAGGGCGAGCGGCTTCATGGCGGGGTGTTTGATCTTCCACCGCCCCGACATCTGCTCCACGACGAGCTTGGAGTCCATCCGGACGTGCACGACGGCCTCCGGGTCCAGCGCACGGGCCGCGCGCAGACCGGCCAGCAGGCCCCGGTACTCGGCGACGTTGTTGGTGGCGACGCCGAGGAACTCCGACTCCTCCGCCAGGGTCTCCCCCGTCACCGCGTCGCTGACCACCGCGCCGTATCCGGCCGGGCCGGGGTTGCCCCGCGACCCGCCGTCGGCCTCGACGACGAACTCCCGCACGACACAGGCTCCTTACAGCCCCGACTCGGACGTACGCACCAGGATGCGGCGGCAGTTCTCGCAGCGCACCACCGTGTCGGGCGCGGCCTGGCGGATCTCGTTCAGCTCGGTGATGGCGAGCTCCTGGCGGCAGCCCTGGCAGGTGCGCGCGTACAGCTTGGCCGCGCCGATGCCGCCCTGCTGCTCGCGCAGCTTGTCGTAGAGCTTGAGCAGGTCCGCGGGGACCGAACCGGAGACGACCTCGCGCTCCTTGGTCACCGTGGCGGCCTCGCCGTCGATCTCCTCGAAGGCCGCGTCCCGGCGGGCGGTCGCGTCGTCGATCTTCGACTGGACGGAGGAGACCCGCTCGGTCAGCTCGGTGACCCGCTCCTGCGCGGACTCGCGGCGCTCCATGACCTCCAGGACGATGTCCTCCAGGTCGCCCTGCCGCTTGGCGAGGGAGACGATCTCGCGCTGGAGGTTCTCCAGATCCTTGGGGGAGGTGACCGCGCCGGAGTCCAGGCGCTGCTGGTCGCGGGCGGCGCGCTGGCGGACCTGGTCGACGTCCTGCTCGGCCTTGGTCTGCTCGCGGGCGGTGTCGCTCTCCTCCGTCTGCGCGGCGACGAGCAGGTCACGCAGCTGGGTGAGGTCCTTGGTCAGCGACTCGATCTCGGCGTGCTCGGGCAGCGACCGGCGCTTGTGGGCGAGCTGCTGGAGGCGTACGTCGAGGGCCTGGACGTCGAGGAGGCGGATCTGGTCGGCGGGCGCGGCGTTCAGTTGGGGGCTCCAAGGGAAGGGGAGTGGATGGTCCAGGGGTCGGTGACCGTCTTAGAGACGTGGACGCGCAGGTCCCAACCATGGCGGTCGGAGATCTCGTCGAGCTGGGCGGCGGCCAGCTCGCACCAGGGCCACTCGGTGGCCCAGTGCGCCGCGTCGAGCAGCGCGAGGGGACTGTGTGCGCGGGCCTCGGAGACGGGGTGGTGGCGCAGGTCGGCGGTGAGGAAGGCGTCGACGCCGGCCGCCCGGACCTGGTCGAAGAGGCTGTCGCCGGAGCCGCCGCTGACGGCGACCGTGCGGACGACGCGCTTGGGGTCGCCGGCCACCCGGATGCCCTGCGCGGTGGCGGGCAGCCGCTCGGCGGCCCTCGCGGCGAACTCACGCAGGGGCAGCGGGTGGTCCAGCTCGCAGACCCGGCCGAGGCCGCGCCGCCCGTCCGGGTCGGTCGGGTCCGGCACCAGGGGCCGTACGACCCGCAGGTCCAGGGCGCCGGCCAGCGCGTCGGACACGCCGGGGTCGGCGGTGTCGGCGTTGGTGTGGGCTACGTGCAGCGCGATGTCGTTCTTGATCAGCGTGTGCACGACCCGGCCCTTGAAGTGCGAGGCCGCGACCGTCGTCGTACCGCGGAGGTAGAGCGGATGGTGGGTGACCACCAGGTCGGCGCCCAGTTTCAACGCCTCGTCGACGATCTCCTGGACGGGGTCGACGGCGAACAGGACCCGGGTGACCTCCTGGTCGGGGTCGCCCACGACCGTGCCGACCGCGTCCCAGGGCTCGGCCCGCTCGGCGGGCCACAGGTTGTCCAGCGCGGCGATGACTTCAGACAGACGGGGCACGGGGAAAGGCTACCTGGCCCTTTCGCGGCGATGTACCGGCAAGGCGCCCCACGGCGGTACGGGTGCGGCCGTCCCGACCGTCCCGGCCATGCCGGACATCCCGGACAGCACACGCGTCCCCGTTTCCTCAGGCGAATCGGCGGGCGGCCACCCTTATGTGTGAAGCGGCCGCCCGGCGGTTCCACGTCTGTGCGTGCGAAAACTAGCTTCGTCGCCGGAGGTGACCGAACGATGACTTCCTGTGCGATCGAACCCGCCGCGGCGGACGCGGAGGACCGCGGACCGGAGGCGGGGTGCGTCATCACGGCGGACGGCGCGTACGCCGCCCGCCTCGCCCGCAGCGGTGACTCCTGGTTCCCGGAGCGCTGGACGCTGGACGGCCCGGAGCCGTACGCGGTGCCGCTGCCCGGCAACCAGCCGGAGGAGCCCGGCACCGAGGTGCAGCCGCTGGCCGACGGACGGGTCCTGATCAGCCGCCACACCGACGGACGGCAGATGTTCTCCCTGCTGTATCCGACGGGACCGGGCACGGGCGAGCTGCTGCTGGGGACGGTGGAGGGCAGGCCGCGGCTGCTGCCCCCGGCGCCGGGCGGCGACCGCGCCTACGCCCTCTTGGTCGGGCCGGGCTCCAGCGAGGTGTGGCTGGTGGCGGGCGGGGCCTTCGGCCCGGAGCTGGTCGCCGAGATCCCCGGGCGCTGCTCGGGCGGGATCTGGCTGGACCGGGCGGGCCGTCTGCTCGCGCTGGACCGGGAGGTGGCGGGGCTGACCAAGACGGTCGTCGTCGACCTGGCGCGCGGCGGGGAGGTGTCGCCGCTGCTCCAGATCGCCACCCACAGCGACGACCGGCTGTTGTGCGCCGACCCGGACAGCGGGCTGCTGCTGATCGGCTCCGACGCGCCCTCGCCGGGCGTGGAGCGGCTGGGCTGGGGGGTGCTGGGCAGCATGCTGCCGGTGCGCTTCCCGGAGTGCCTGCGCGGGGAGGGGTGCGCGGTGACGCCGTTCGCGATCCAGCCGGGGCAGGTGCTGACGCCGGAGAGCTGCGCGGTGGCCCTGCGGGTGGACGGGCCGGTGGGCAGCTGGGTCGGGGTGTGGCGGCCCGCCGAGCGCCGGGTGCGTCATCTCGCCCCGCCGCTGGGCTGGTTGACCGGGTCGGGGCTGTGGACCGTCGAGGGCGTGCTGCGACTGCCGTACGCCACCGAGGACGCCCCCTGCGGTGTGGCCGAGTGGCCCGCGTCGTGGTTGGAGAGCGGGGGAACGACGGGGAGCACGAGGGCCGCGGGGGCGACGGGACCGCTGGATCCGGTCCGGGACGGCACGGGCGCCCCGGAGTTGTCCTTGCACTCGGGGGTGTCCCCGGACTCGGGGGACGCGCCGGGCGAGCCGTCGGAACCGGCCCCCCCGGCGCCCGCCGCACCCCGTCCCGTGCCCCTGCGGGAGGCGCCTCTCGGGCGTCTTGTAACGAAGTAGCGGCGGTTGGCGTGGCCGCCTGGATTCGACCCGAGGTGTGCCGGTTAGACTCCCCCGGCTGTAAGAAGATCATGTTTAACGGGGTGAATTCTTCGATGAGCGACGCCAGTACGTCCAAGCGGCTGTCCGCCGACGTTCATGACGCGGCCGGCCACGGCAGACACCGGGGTCCGGTCTCGGCACAGGACACCGAGTCAGCCCCGCGCGGCCGCCACCGCAAGCCGGTGGAGCAGCCGGCCGAGGCGGCGGCCTGACGGCCGACGACCGGTCGAGCGGTACGAGTCCGCGGCCCCGCACGTCATACGGCGTGCGGGGCCGCGGCCGTTCCCACTCTTTCGTGGACAGCGGTCGCCCGGAGGACGGCCTCAGGCCCGCATGAGTCGGCCGCAGGGGCGCATGAGACGTCCTCAGGTCGGCACGAGTCGGTTTCCGGCTCGCATGAGTCGGCCTCAGACCCGCGCGAGTCGGCCTCAGGTCGGCACGAGTCGGACGGCACGTCGTCGGGTATCGGCACCGCGCAGCCCTCGTCGACGACCACCTCCTCGGCGAAGGTGCCGGTCCCGGCGAAGCCGAAGACGTCACCGGTGGGGCGCTTGAAGTTGGGGGTGCCCGCGTTCATGAACCCGGCCAGGCACAGCTCGGTCTGCCCGCGCCGGCAGGCGGGGCAGGCGCCGCAGGCGGGCAGCCAGCACACCACGACCCGGTCGCCGGGCTCGGCCCGGGTGACGCCCTCGCCCACCTCCACGACCTCGCCCGCGCCTTCGTGGCCGGGGACGAAGGGGGCGGGCTGCGGCAGCACGCCGTTCATCGCGGACAGGTCCGAGTGGCACAGGCCGGTGGCCCGCATCCGGATCCTGACCCTGCCGGGGCCGAAGCCCACCGCCTCGACGTCGTCGAGGACTTCCAGCTTCTCCTGGCCTGTCTTCGTGCAGTACGGCTGCGCGCATGGTGCGGCTCCCCTCGGGTCGAGCCCGCTCAAGGGCTCGTTCGGGCTCAGGTGTGGTGCGCGGTCCTCCGACTCGGGTGTGGTGCGCCGTCAAGGTCGTCCGCTCCGGGTGTGGTACGCCGCCACGATCGCCGTCCGGCCCAGGTGCGGTACGCCGCCACGGCCGCCGTCCGGCCCAGGTGCGGTACGCCGCCACGGCCGCCGTCCGACTCAGGTGCGGTACGCCGCCACGATCGCCGTCCGACTCAGGTGCGGTACGCCGCCACGGCCGCCGTCCGACTCAGGTGCGGTACGCCGCCACGGCCGCCGTCCGACTCAGGTGCGGTACGCCGCCACGATCGCCGTCCGGCCCAGATGCGGTACGCCGCCACGGCCGCCGTCCGACTCAGGTGTGGCGCACCTTCACGATCGTCCGGCTCACGTGTGGTGCACGACCGTGTCCGTGAGGACCGGGGCGTCGCCCCGCTCGACGGCGGTGACCTCGGCCCGGACGACACCGCCGTCCTGCCGCCACAGACGGATGCGCAGGGTCTCGCCCGGGAAGACGACCCCCGCGAAGCGGGTGGCGTAGGAGCGCACGCGCGTCACCTCGCCGCCGAGCAGCGTGTCGACGGCCGCCTTCAGGGTCATGCCGTACGTGCACAGCCCGTGCAGGATCGGGCGGTCGAACCCGGCGGCCCTGGCGAAGTCGGGGTCGGCGTGCAGGGGGTTCCAGTCGCCGGAGAGGCGGTAGAGGAGGGCCTGGTCCTCGCGGACGGTCCGCTCCAGGACCCGGTCGGGCTGTCCGCTCGGCGGCGCCATCCGGGTGTCGGGGCCGCGGTCGCCGCCCCAGCCGCCTTCGCCGCGCACATAGATCTGGGCGTCATTGGTCCACAACGGCCCGTCGACGTCGGCCACGTCCGTGCGCAGCACCAGGATCGCGGCCTTGCCCTTGTCGTACACGGCGGCCAGAGAGGACGTGGTGGTTGCCTCTCCCGTGGCCGGGATGGGGCGGTGCACGGTGAGCACCTGGCCGCCGTGCAGCACCCGGGCGAGCTCGACCTCGATGCCGGGCAGGGACAGTCCGCTGATCACACCGGGCGCACCGGAACCGGCGACCGTGGCGAAGCTCGGCAGGACGTGCAGCCGGCTCTCCAGGGTGTAGCGCAGCTCGTCGGGGTCGGTGGCGGGCAGGCCCGCGCCGATGCCGAGGTGATAGAGCAGGACGTCCTTCGGGGTCCAGGCGATCGCACCGGAGCGGGGTTCGGCGGCGAGCGCCTTGGCGGCGTCGATGGGCATGGGGCTCCTGAGGGTCTGAGACCTCGGTGCGGACGTCCGCACCGTCGGCCGCACCGAGGTCGTCACGGGCGAACCTCGTGCCCCGACAGGCAACGTTCGCCCCGTCGCGCAAGCGTCACCTGCCGGGACACTAGAACGCGTTCCAGTCCGGCGACCTTTGTATAGCCCAGGGGCGTGCACTTGTGAAGGCTCCTGACGGCATGTCAGGTCCGGGTTGGGGGCGACCGGGTCATGGGCGAGCGGCCGGCGAGTCCGACAGGGCCCGGTGACGGCTTCCCGCTCGCGGCCGGACCGCCCGCCGCCGAAAGGCCTCGGACGAGCCCCGCCGACCTACTCTTGAACCGTGAACGAAATGCCCCGAGAGTACCGCCCGGTCAAGTCCGTCCGGGTGCTGCTCGCCGAGGAGCACGGCATGCTGCGCGGGGCGCTGGCGGTGCTGCTGGGCATGGAACCGGACTTGGACGTCGTCGCCGAGGTGGCGGCGGGGGACTCGATCGTGGACGCGGCGCTCGTGCACCGTCCCGACGTGGCCCTGCTGGACATCGAACTGCCCGGTATGAGCGGGCTGGACGCCGCGGCCGCCCTGCGCGACGAGGTCCCCGACTGCCGGGTGCTGATCCTCACCACCTTCGCCGGACCCGGCCGGCTGCGCCGGGCCATGGAGGCGGGCGCGGCCGGCTTCCTGGTGAAGGACGGTCCCGTGGAGGACCTGACGGCGGCGATCCGCCGGGTCCTGACCGGGGAGACGGTCATCGACCCGGCCCTGGCCGCCGCGGCCCACGACACCGGCCCCGACGCGCTGACGGCCCGCGAACGCGACGTCCTGAGAGCCTCGGCCGACGGCGCCACGGTCGCCGACATCGCCACGGCACTCCACCTGCCCGAGTCCGCCGTCCACGGCCATCTGTCCTCCGCGATCGGCAAGACGGCCACGCGCGACCGCGCGGAGGCCCTGCGCGAGGCCCGTCGGCAGGGCTGGCTCTGAGGAACGCGCCCAACAGCCCACGGCACCTCAGGGCACCACGGACGGCGCGCCGGCAGGGGGTGGATCCCGGACCTCGCCAGGACGCGACCCCGGGCCGAGGGGCGCCCTACGCCACCCCGCCCCGCCGGAACAGCCCCGTCCACAGGAAGTCCTCCCCGAAGCTGGGCGAGTCCTCCGGCTCGGCCCGCATCCGGCGCAGCTCCACCTCGGCGAGGTCGGCGAAGACCGCGCGCAACTGGCCGTCGGTGTAGGCCAGTCCACCGTGGAGGGCGCCCTGGCGGTAGAGGTCGGCGTCGGAGACCTCCGAACCCATGCCTCCGGCGGCGAAGCAGGTCAGGGTGAAGTGGCCACCGGGGGCCAGCAGCCGCTCCAGCAGGGCGAGATAGCCGATCCGGCGCTGCGGGGGCAGGTGGTGGAACATGCCCGAGTCGTGGATCAGGTCGTACGGTCCGGTCAGTTCCGTGACGGTGAGGCCGAACGCGTCGCGGCGGTGGAACCGCACCCGAGCGCCCGCCTCCCGCGCCCGCCCCTCGACGCCCTCCTCCCCGGACCCACCCCGACGCCCGCTTCCGCTTCTCCGGCCCGCCCCTCGACGCCCGCTTCCCCGGACCCCACCCCGACGCCCGCCTCCCCCGACCGCTCCTCGGCCCAGGCGATGGCGGCCGGGGAGATGTCGACGGCGTCCACGGTGGAGCCGCGCGAGGCGAGGTACAGCGCGTTGCGCCCCGGCCCGCAGCCGAGGTCCAGGGCACGGCCGCCCGCGGGGAGGAGTCCCCGGTCGAGCCAGGACACGAGGCTCTCGTCCGGCTTGGCCACGAAGAACGGCACCGGCCGCGAGCGGTCGGCGCCCACGCGTGCGTTCCGGGCCGGCCCGGAGCCTCGATTCTCTCGGTCGGCGGCTTGCCCGCGTCGCCCACCTCCCAGTCCGAACACTCCGCGTATATCACCCCATTCACCTCAAATCAGCACCCCCACCCACCCTCACCCACCCCCACTCGACCAAGAGAAGGTCAAGGATTCGTTAGGTACTCGAAACAACGGAATAGTTGCCCAAGCGCACCGGGTTCTCCATGCACGCAACTCCGAAGCGATCCCCTGACCCGCCCGTCGGCCTGGAGGCCCCACCCCATGTCCCACACGACGACCGAGCGGCCCGACGGCAGAGCTCCCGGCACCCCGGGCACTCCCCGCGCCCTCGTCCCCGTGCTCGCCTTCGCGGGCATCGTGGTCGCGGTGATGCAGACCCTGCTCGTCCCGGTCATCAAGGATCTGCCGCAACTGCTGGACACCGCGCCCAGCGACGCCACCTGGGTCCTGACCTCGACCCTGCTCTCCGGCGCGGTCGCCACCCCGATCATGGGCCGGCTCGGCGACCTCTACGGCAAGCGCCGCATGCTGGTCGCCAGCCTCGCCGTCATGGTCGTGGGCGCCCTGGTCAGCGCGGCCACCAGCACCCTGATCCCGATGATCGCCGGCCGTACGCTCCAGGGCTTCGCCATGGGCGCGATCCCCCTCGGCATCGGCCTGATGCGCGACATGCTGCCGCGCGAGCGGCTCGGCTCGGCGATGGCCCTGATGAGCTCCTCCATCGGCGTCGGCGGCGGCCTCGCCCTGCCCGCCGCGGCCCTGGTCGCGCAGCACACCGACTGGCACGTCCTCTTCTACGGCGCCGCGGGACTGGGCGCGCTGGCCATCGCCCTCACCCTGACCGTCGTACCGGAGTCCCCGACGCGGGCGAAGGGCTCCTTCGACCTGCCCGGCGCGCTCGGCCTCTCGCTCGGTCTGGTGCTGCTCCTGCTGCCGGTCACCAAGGGCAGCGACTGGGGCTGGTCGTCCACGACCACGCTCGGCCTGTTCGCCGCGTCGGTCGTGGTGCTGCTGCTGTGGGGCGTGTACGAGCTGCGCGCCAAGGCACCGCTGGTGGACCTGCGGACGACGGCCCGCCCGGCGGTGCTGTTCACCAACCTCGCCTCGATCATGGTCGGCGTCGCCTTCTACGTCGTCTCGCTCGTCCTGCCCCAGCTGCTCCAGCTGCCCGAGTCCACCGGCTACGGCCTGGGTCAGTCGATGGTCGTCGCGGGTCTGCTGGTGGCGCCGCTCGGCCTGACGATGATGTTCACCGCGCCCGTCTACTCCCGGCTGTCCGCGCGCTACGGCCCCAAGGTCACCCTGATCATCGGTCTGCTGATCATCGCGGTCGGCTACAGCGCCGGCCTCGGCCTGATGAGCGCCGCCTGGCAGGCCCTGGTGATCGCGGTCGTCCTCGGCGCGGGCATCGGCCTGGCCTACTCCTCGCTGCCCGCCCTGATCGTCGGCGCGGTCCCGGCCTCGGAGACGGGCGCGGCGAACGGCCTGAACACCCTGATGCGTTCCATCGGTACGTCCGTGTCCAGCGCGGTCGTCGGCATGGTGCTGGCCAACACCGCGAACACGGTGGGGGGTGTGGCGGTCCCCACGATGCACGGCTTCCGGGTCTCGTTCCTGATCGCGACCGCCGCCGTCGCCGTGGGCCTGCTGTTCGCCCTGTGCCTGCCGAAGCAGCGCGCCGCGGGGGACCACCGGCTGCGCGCGAGCAGCGAGGAGGACGCGGGCCCGGAGCGGGCGCGCCTGGCCGTCAAGGCCGATGAGTCGGTCACAGCGTAGAACCGGGCGGACGGGTTCCGCCGTCGCGTAAGCCGCGTCACACGCACCCCCTGTCGTCCCCACGGCAGGGGGTGCGGCAGCATAAGCCGCCTGACCTGTACGTACGACCGAAAGGGACCGGCATGGCCGCGGCCCCCCAGCCCGAGATCCTCGCCGCCTTCGAGGCCGCGAAGGGGTTCATGCCCGTCGACGAGGGGCTCGCGCTGTACGCGGCCGCGGTCGAGGCGGGGGCGCTGGGTCTGCCGCTGCTGGAGGTCGGCACGTACTGCGGGCGCTCCACGATCCTGCTCGCCGACGCGGCACGCGCGGCCGGGGTGAGCGCGCTCACGGTCGACCACCACCGCGGCAGCGAGGAGCAGCAGCCGGGCTGGGACTATCACGACCCGGAGACGGTCGACCCGGAGATCGGCCTGATGGACACGCTGCCGACGTTCCGGCGCACGCTGCATCGCGCGGGCCTGGAGGAGCACGTGGTGGCGCTGGTCGGGCGTTCGCCGCAGATCGCTGCCTTCTGGAACTCCCCGCTCGGCTTCGTCTTCGTCGACGGCGGTCACACCGACGAGCACGCGAGCGGCGACTACGAGGGCTGGGCCCCGCATGTCGCCGAGGGCGGTCTGCTGGTCATCCACGACGTGTTCCCGGACCCGGTGGACGAGTTCACCGGCCAGGCCCCCTACCGCGTCCACCTGCGCGCGCTCGCCTCCGGCGCGTTCACGGAGGTCTCGGCGACGGGCTCGCTGAGGGTGCTGCGCCGCACGGGCGCGGGGATCTGAGGCGTCCAGAGTTCAGGGATGGCGGCGGCGAACTTTGCCATAGGAAGAGGAAGTAGCCGCGGCCTTCGCACCTGGACGCCGCCACCGTAGTACGCCGCGGCCGGGCCCCGCCTCCCATTTACTCCGCCGACGCTGCGGGTCACCGCCGGTCGGCCGCTACCGGCACCTGGATTGAGCGGCGGTTAGGGTGGCAGGCGTGTCGTACACAGGTCCCGGATTCGAACCGACCCCGCCGCGCCGTCGGCACCGCCCCTTGACCGTCGCCCTCGCGGCGCTGGTGCCGGGCGCGCTGCTGGGCTGGCTGGTGTACGAGACGACGGCCTCGGACGGCGGCGACCCGCAGCGCGCGGCGGCCTCGTCCAGCCCCGCCGCGACCCCGGGCGCCAAAACACGCGCCGCGTCCCCGGCCCCCGGCGACGAAGCGTCCGGCCCCGACGACGCGACACCGAGCCCCTCGGCGACCGCGGCGAATCCCTCGGGCCCCCTGGCGGGCAAGGTCGTGGTGATCGACCCCGGCCACAACGCGGGCAACTTCCGGCACACCACCGAGATCAGCCGCAAGGTCGACATCGGCACGGCGCGCAAGGAGTGCGACACCACCGGCACCTCCACCGACTCCGGTTACACGGAGGCCACGTTCACCCTCGACGTGGCCCACCGGCTGCGCACGCTCCTGCAGCAGCAGGGCGCGACCGTGAAGCTCACGCACGACGGGGACCGGCCGTACGGCCCCTGCATCGACGAGCGCGCCCGGATCGGCAACCAGGCGAAGGCGGATGCCGTGGTGTCGATCCACGCGGACGGCTCGGGGACCGGCAACCGTGGCTTCCATGTGATCCTGCCGAAGGCCGTCCACGCGGGCGCCGCCGACACCCGCCCGATCGTCGACTCCTCGCGCGATCTCGGCGAGCGCGTCGCGGGCAACTTCGTCCGCGCGACCGGCAGCGCGCCCTCCAACTACGTGGGCGACGGCACCGGTCTCGTCACACGTGAGGACCTGGGCGGTCTCAATCTCTCAACAGTTCCCAAGGTGTTCATCGAGTGCGGCAACATGCGCGATAGCAAGGACGCGGCGCTGCTCACCAGCGGCGCGTGGCGGCAGAAGGCCGCGCGGGGGATCTCCGAGGGAATCGTGAGTTTCCTGCGGGGGTGATGACAGCGGCCGTGATCCGGGCGGACGCCCTGATCGTTCGGACGATAGTGTCATCGCTGCCGATGACGAGACGACGACTGACGAAGGACAAGTAGTGAATATCCGCTCCCTCACTCGGGGCGACGGCGTGGTGATCGGAGCAGCGGTGTTGCTGTTCATCGCGTCGTTCCTCGACCTGTACTCGATCGATGGCGCTCCCGACAGCCTGGACATCCCCAGCCTGTGGAGCAGCGGGCCGGTCCTGATGAGTGTGATCCTCGCCGGCCTCGCCGGCGCGGCGCTCGTCGTCGTCTCCCGGGGGCTTCCGCAGGTCCCGAAGGTCGCCGGCCTCGACCTCGGCCAGTTCGGTGTCGCGCTGACGGTGTTCGCCGCGTGGAGCGCGCTGGGCAACGTCTTCGACCCGGCCGGCGGCGCCGACAACTTCGGTGGCGGCGGCGACGGCACGAGCGCGGGCACGGGCCTGATCATCGCCCTGATCGCCACCTTGCTGATGGCCGCCGCGGCCGTGGCCGCCCCGCAGGTCCCGGCCCTGAAGGCCGCCCTCGTCGGAGCCCCCCGCCCCGCCGCCCCCCAGCCCTACGGCGGCGGCCAGCCCTCCGGTGGCTACGGCTACCCCGGTGCCGGTCAGCCGCAGCAGGCGCCGTACGGCGGTCAGCCGCAGCAGCCCCAGCAGCCCTTCGGCGGCCAGCCGCAGGCGGCTCCGCAGCCCGCGGGCGGGGACTTCTCCCCGTTCTGGTTCGCGGTTCCGGTGCCGCGTCCGCTGTTCGCCGAGGACGGCTCGCAGACGCCGATCGCCGAACTCGCCCCGGGTACCTGGTACCTGGCCGTCGAGCAGCGCGGCGGGACCCTGGTCGCGCAGACGCAGGACGGCCGTCGCGGTGTCCTTCAGGACACCAGCGGCATCCAGCGCGGCTGACGCGCGTCCCACGGTCTCGGCCCCTCGCCCTTCCGGGCGGGGGGCCGCTGTCGTACAGTCGCAGCCCTGTGGCGACGCCGGCCTTCACGAGCGTGTCGGCGTAGGCGCGGAAGGTGCCGAGCACCAGCGGGGTGACGAAGGGCCGGACGGAGCGCACCGAGCGGTTCTGCCGCTCCAGGATCAGCTTGGCGGCGGGCTGTCCGGACGGAAAGACGACGTCCATCCCGTCCAGGGACTGGGTGGCGATCCCTCGGGAGCCGAGCCGGTGGATGTCCACGCGGATGCCGTGCCTGAGTAACAGCCGCTGCACCTGCGGATCACGGAAGAAGTCCGACTTCGACGCCATCCTCGCCTCGACGGTCGTGATCCGTTCGAAGGGCCGTGCCATGTTGCCCGAGACGAACAGGGAGATCAGCCCGCCCAGCGCCAGCGGCAGCGCGAGGCGGACATGCCGGGGCACCCGGCGCCTGCGTATCTGACGCGTGGTAAGTCTGGGCTCCTCAAAGGGACTTGCTCCGGCCTCGGACAACGGCCCTCCTGCCACTCAAGGGGTGAGGATCATCAGCGACCGCCCCGAACGCAAGGGCGGAAGGGCCAACTCCAGGGGAACGCACGGCGAAGGGCCAACGGGTTTCGAACGGCCGGGTGAGGCAACCCGGAGGGTATGTCCCCTCGATATGGCAGCGCCAATCAAGCCGGCCGGGTCATCGCGATCGTGGCCGACGTCATGGCCTTCATCCTCGGCCTGTGGATCCTGATGTACCTGCTGGACGCCAACCCGTCCAACAGTTTCGTCCAGTTCATCCACGACACCGCGCACTGGCTGGCCGGCTGGTCCCATGACCTGTTCACCTTCGACGAGGCCTGGGCCCGAGTCGTCGCAGGCTACGGCCTGGCGGCAGTCGTCTACCTCTTCGTGGGCCACGCCATCGCGAACAGGGTCCACCGCCACTGAAACGCCGCCTCTCGGGCGCGCGGGGAACCGCGCGAAGAACCCCAACCACCCCGCACCCACCAACCCACGGAGACAACCGCCTCCCCAGGGTCGCGGGGAACCGCGCGAAAAGCCCCAACCACCCCGCACCCACGAACCCACAGGAACGACCGAGCTCTCAGGGGCGCGGGGAACCGCGCGAAGAACCCCAACACCCCGCACCCACCAACCCACAGGAACGACCGAGCTCTCAGGGGCGCAGGGAACTGCGCGAAAAGCCCCCCACAACCCGCGCCCACGAGACCCCGGCAGCGACCCGGCCGTCAGCCACAACAGTCGGGGTCGAGCCCCGCGGGCAACCGCTCCCCGGAGAACACCGCACACGTCGCCTCGTGCCCCCCGAGCGCCGCGACGGCCAGCAACAACGACCCCGCGGTCCAACTCGTCAGCTCACGAGGCCAGATCGCGTCGTCCTCGAAGACGTACCCGGTCCAGTACAGCCCGCTCTCCGCATCCCGGAGATGCTGAATGGACTTCAGCACCTCAAGCGCCCGGTCAGACTCCCCCGTCGCCCACAGCGTCAGCGCCAGCTCACAGGACTCGCCCCCGGTGACCCAGGGGTTGGGGACCACACACCGCACGCCCAGTCCGGGCACCACGAACCGGTCCCAACCCTCCTCCACCCGCGCCTTGGCTTCCGCCCCGGTCAACGCACCACCCAGCACGGGGTAGTACCAGTCCATCGAGTAGCGGTCCTTGTCCAGGAACCGCTCCGGATGCCGCCGGATGGCATGCCGCAGCGCGCCGACAGCCAACTCCCAGTCCGGTTGGGCCTCTTCGCGCTGATCGGCGATGGCGAGCGCACACCGCAGGGCCTGGTGGACGGAGGAGGACCCGGTGAGCAGCGCGTCGGCCGTCGGCGTTCCGTCGTCGTCGCGACGCCAGCCGATCTGTCCGCCCGGCTGCTGAAGGCGCAGCACGAACTCGACCGCCGCGTAGACGGTCGGCCACATGCGGTCCAGGAAGACATCGTCCCCGGTGGACAGATAGTGGTGCCACACACCGACGGCTATGTAGGCGACGAAGTTGGTCTCGCGCCCGCGGTCGGTGACGTCGTCGAACGCCCCGTCCGCGTAGGCCGCGTACCAGGACCCGTCCTCGTTCTGGTGCCGGGCGAGCCAGTCGTAGGCCCGTTCCGCCGCCTCGTGCTCGCCGGCCGCGTCCAGGGCCATCGCGGCCTCGGTGTGGTCCCACGGGTCGAGGTGGTGGCCGCGGAACCACGGGATCGCCCCGTCCTCGCGCTGCACGGCGAGGATGCCGGCGACGGTCGCGGCGGCCTGCTCGGCGGTGAGGACCCCGGGCAGGACGAGGTGTTCCGTCCGGGGAGTGGTCACTCGCCGGCCGCCTCGGTGCCGTCGGTGCCCTCGGTGACGCGCGGCAGGTGCGGCTTGGTCGCGTACGCCACGAAGCTCTTGCCGATCAGCGGGTTCAGCGCCTGCTCGGCGACCCGCGTGGCCAGCGGCTTCTTCATGATGTCCCAGACCAGCAGCTTGTGGTACGCCCGCACCGGCAGCGCCTTGTCGTTGTCCACGCCGAACGCGCACTTCAGCCACCAGTACGGCGAGTGCAGCGCGTGCGCATGGTGGGTGCCGTACGGCTTGAGGCCGGCCTCGCGGATCTTCGTGAGCAGTTCGTCCGCCTTGTAGATGCGGATGTGACCGCCCTCGACCTCGTGGTACGCGTCGGAGAGGGTCCAGCAGATCTTCTCGGGGCCGTAGCGCGGCACGGTGACGGCGATACGGCCGCCCGGCCTGAGCACACGGACCATCTCCGCGAGGACGCCCTTGTCGTCGGGGATGTGCTCCATGACCTCGGAGATGATCACGACGTCGAAGGACTCGTCGGGGAAGGGCAGGGCGAGGGCGTCGCCCTCCATCGCGGTGGCGGTGGCCCCCTCGGGCGCCTCCCCGGCCTCCTTCATCGCCGCGAACCACTTGGCGACCTCGCGGATCTCCTCACCGTTCTGGTCCAGCGCCACGACCTGGGCGCCGCGCCGGTAGCACTCGAACGCGTGCCGGCCGGCACCGCAGCCGAGGTCCAGAACGCGGTCGCCCGGGGCGAGCGGGAACCGGGAGAAGTCGACGGTCAGCACGTGGCCCTGCTTTCGGGGGTCGAGACTGCTTCTGCTTGTGGGGCCGCGGAGCGGACCCCGGCGCGGGAGAGGGCGATGGCCTCGCGGTACCGGGCGGCCGTGCCTTCCGCGGCGCGGGCCCAGGTGAACTTCGACAGCACGCGCTCGCGGCCGGCCGCGCCCAGCCGGGTCCTCAACTCCGGTTCGTTCAGCAGCCGTACGAGGGCGGCGGCCAGGGCCCCCGCGTCGCCGGGCGGTACGGCGAGGCATGTCTCGCCGTCCTTGCCCGCGACCTCCGGGATGGCCCCGCCGGTCGTCGCCACCAGCGGCGTCGCCGTGGCCATGGCCTCGGCGGCGGGAAGGGAGAAGCCCTCGTAGAGCGACGGCACGCAGGCCGCCTCCGCGGAGCGGACGAGGTCGACGAGTTCCGCGTCGGAGATGCCCTTGACGAACTCGACGGCGCCTTCGAGGCCGTAGCGCTCGATCGCCGTCGCGACGGGCCCTCCCGTGGGCCGCTTGCCGACGACGACGAGATGGGCGCCCGGGTGTTCCGTACGGACCTTCGCGAGGGCCTCGACGAGGTACACCAGGCCCTTGAGCGGGACGTCCGCGCTGGAGGTGGTGACGATCCGGCCGGGCACGCGCGGCACGGAGGGATCGGGCGAGAACAGGTCGGTGTCGGCGCCGATGTGGACGACATGGATGCGGTCCTGACGGACGCCGAGGTGGTCGACGATCTCCTGGCGCGAGGTGCCGGAGACGGTGAGCACGGAGGGCAGCCGCCGGGCGACGCGCTTCTGCATACGGGTGAAGGCGTACCAACGCCGCACCGAGTAGCGCCGCTTCCAGCCGTCAGCCGCGTCCAGCTCCAACTGCCGGTCGACGGTGATGGGGTGGTGGATCGTGGTGACGAGCGGCGCGCCGACGTCGCCCAGCAGGCCGTAGCCCAGGGTCTGGTTGTCGTGCACGACGTCGAACTCCCCGCGGCGGGCGCGCAGATGGCGGCGGGCGCGCAGGGAGAACGTCAGCGGCTCCGGGAAGCCGCCGGTCCACATGGTCCCGACTTCCAGGGCGTCGATCCAGTCGCGGTACTCGTCGCGCCCCGGGGTGCGAAAGGGGTCGGGCTGGCGGTACAGGTCGAGGCTGGGCAGCTCGGTGAGCGGCACGCCCTCGTCGAGGACGGGGTAGGGCTGGGCGCCGATGACCTCGACGCTGTGACCGAGACGGGCGAGTTCACGCGAGAGGTGGCGGGTGTAGACGCCCTGGCCGCCGCAGAACGGGTTTCCCTTGTACGTGAGGAGTGCGATCCGGAGCGGTCGCTCTTCCCCGTTCCCGGCTTCGCTCGAACGGGAGGGACCCCCACCGGCGGCAAGCCCCGCCGAGGGGCCCGCCTGACTGGCCTCAGCGGTCACTCTGGGTCCCCTTCTGCCTGCACTGTCCCGCGAGATTACGCGGGACGCTAATCTAGAACAAGTTACAGACTTGATCGTTCAAGAGGATCCGAATCTACCGGCAGGTAGCCCTGCTGTGAGAAGTGGATCAGGTGATTCACGCCACGGCCGAAGCCTGGCATGCTGCCTCCGATCACTCCTTCTCCCACCCCTCCTCACCGACTGTCACGGAACGGGATCCATGCCTGCGGAAACCAAGCCGGCCAAGGTGGAAGCCGGTGACGCGCGCCAGCCGTCCGCGCCGTTGACCGAGCGGCAGCGGGCGCGGCGGCGGCGCATCCTGCACGCGAGTGCGCAGCTGGCCGGCCGGGGCGGTTTCGACGCGGTGCAGATGCGCGAGGTGGCGGAGTCCTCCCAGGTCGCCCTGGGCACCCTCTACCGCTATTTCCCCTCCAAGGTGCATCTGCTGGTCGCCACGATGCAGGACCAGCTGGAGCACATGCACGGCACGCTGAAGAAGAAGCCGCCGACGGGTGCGACCGCCGCCGAGCGGGTGGCGGAGACGCTGATGCGGGCCTTCCGTGCCCTCCAGCGCGAGCCCCACCTCGCCGACGCGATGGTCCGTGCCCTCACCTTCGCCGACCGCAGCGTCTCCGCCGAGGTCGACCAGGTCTCCCGCCAGACGACGGCGATCATCCTCGACGCCATGGGCCTGGACTCCCCGACCCCCGCCCAGCTCTCCGCCGTCCGCGTCATCGAGCACACCTGGCACTCGGCCCTCATCACCTGGCTCTCCGGCCGCGCCTCCATCGCCCAGGTGAGGATCGACATCGAGACGGCGTGCCGCCTGATCGACGTGACGGCGCCGGAGAACGAGGACTGAGCGCACGGCGGAACCCACGAGGACCGAGCGCACGAGCGGGCCGGCAGGGACCGAGCGCACAGCCGGACCGGCGCACGGAAGAACCTACGAGACGGGTTCCCTTCGCCGGTATGGTCCGGATCAGGTGCTGGGGGTCGCCGTCCGGCCCGACTGCTGCCTTCCGGCCTCTCAGCCCGGACCGTCGACGTCGGCAGCGGCGTAAGCGTGTGACGCTGCTTTCCGCCGAGTCGGCTACTCCGGTTCGGGCTCCCTCACTCGCCTCGTAGGCCAATAACAGGATAGAACGCCCAGGGCCGGACAGACCCTCCCGAAGTGAAGATTTTTTCCGGCCGCACGGGCGGCGGCCGCTCCCCCACTACTGCTCCGGCACTCCTCCACTACCGCTCCGGCACTCCTCTACTACTCCTCCGTCGCTCCTCCGGCGGGACACCACTACTCCTCCGGCGGGAACACCACCTCCCCGTTCCCCGCCAGCGTGAGCGCGATCGCCTCCACAGGACAGTTCTCCACGGCCGCCGGCACCCCCTCGTCCGCGTCGAACTCGCGTCCCAGGCCGCTGTTCTTGTAGCCGCCGAAGGGCCCGAGCATGTCGAGACTGAAGGTGTTGACGGAGTAGGTGCCGGTGCGGACGCGGCGAGCGACCTCGATGCCCCGCTCGGTGTCCGCCGTCCACACGCTGCCGCGGATCCCCCACGGCTCGCGCACCATCGCCGTCTCGGAGGCCGAGGCCCATGTGCGCCACCTGGTGAAGCAGGGGCGCGCGGAGCCGGTCGCGGGGAGCGAACCGGTGGCCTACCTCGCCGTGTGACGCGCACGTGTGACAGGCGCCCCATGGCCGCTTCCGTACGGGCCGGTAAGGTAGCGGCGTCGTCATCACACCCGTACGGGGGGAAGCCGGTGCACATCCGGCACTGACCCTCCCCCAGTGCCTCAAGGGCCTGGGAGGTACCCCCACCGTGAGCAGCGAAGCCCGCGAGCCGGACTGCCCCGCGACGGATTCGTGACCGGCTCGCGTGCGTCGGCAGCCCGTCGCCGCACGGCACCGTCGAGGTATACGGAGCCGAGCCGCCCGGGGTCGTCCCGTGCTGCCCGGCTCCCCTAGGGGAGAGGCACCCTCCGATCATGATCGTCCGCCGCAGCACAGCGGCCCTGGCCGCCGCCGTCGCCGTACTCGGTGCCGCCGTGCCCGCCGCAGCCGCCCCCTCGCCGTCGCCGTCGGCGCAGCTCCCCGACGGCCTGTACGGCACCGGCGACCCGACCTACGACGGTGTCTGGCGGCAGTCGCTGACCCTGCTCGCGCAGACCGAGCAGAACGTGGTCCCCGCCGACAAGGCCGTCGACTGGCTGACCGGGCAGCAGTGCGCGAACGGCGCGTTCGCCTCCTACCGCCCCGACCCGGCGAAGGCGTGCGACGCCAAGACCGTGCTCGACACCAACGCCACGGCCGTCGCCGTCCAGGCCCTCGGCGCCACCGGCGGCCACGAGGAGGCCGCGGGCAAGGCCGTCACCTGGCTGAAGTCGGTCCAGAACAAGGACGGCGGCTGGGGCTACAACCCCGGCGGCGCCAGCGACGCCAACTCCACCTCCGTCGTCGTCGGTGCCCTGGTCGCCGCGGGCGAGCAGCCCGACAAGGTGGTCAAGGGCGGCAAGTCCCCCTACGACGCCCTGCTCACGCTCGCCCTGCCCTGCGCGGGCAAGGACGCCGGCGCCTTCGCCTACCAGCCCGACAAGAGCGGCAAGCTGTTCGCCAACGCCGACGCGACCGCCGCGGCCGTCATGGGCTCCCTGGGCGAGGCCCTGGCCGGGACGAACGCCGGTGACGACAAGGCCTCGCCGTCCTGCGCGAAGCCCGGCGACCGCGAGCAGGCCGCCCGCAACGGCGCCTCCTACCTCGCCGGTGCCCTGGCCAAGGACAAGCACCTGATGTCCTCGATGCCCGGCGCCGAGGACCAGCCCGACTTCGGCAACACCGCCGACGCGGTCGTCGCCCTGGCCGCCGCCGGCTTCGGCGAGCAGGCCGCCGCCTCCGCCCACTGGCTGGAGTCCAACGCCCTGCCGTGGGCCGAGCAGAGCGGCCCCGCCGCCTACGCGCAGCTCGTCCTGGCCGCCCAGGCCGGCGGCATCGACCCTCGCGCTTTCGGCGGCAAGGACCTGGTCTCCCTGCTGAACGCCACCGGCCCCGCTCCCGCGGAGGCGGCCGAGAGCCCGAGCGCGACGCCCTCCGAGACGCGGAAGGACAAGGACGACACGGACGACGGCGTCAGCGTCTGGTGGATCGTCGGCGTGGGCCTCGTCGGCGGCATCGGCATCGGCTTCCTGATCAGCGCCCGCCGGAAGCCCCAGCCGTGACCCTCGGGGCCGTTCAGCCGTCCAGGAAGGCCTGGTTCCTCCCGGCCTTCCTGGCCGCGCTCCTGCTCACCCTCACCGTCGCGGCCCAGTCCGCGCACGCCACCGGATACCGCTACTGGTCCTTCTGGGACCGCGACGGCGCCCGCTGGGTCTACGCCACCCAGGGCCCGGCCACCGCCCGCCCCTCGGACGGCGACCTGCAGGGCTTCCGGTTCGCGGTCAGCGAGGACTCCCAGGACGCCGACCAGCCGCGCGGCGAGGCCGACTTCGCGACGATCTGCGCGGACACCCCCGCGCGGGACGGCAGGAAGCGCGTCGCGCTGGTCCTCGACTTCGGCACACCGGCCGACGCCCCTTCCGGCGAGAGGCCGCCGCCCGCCCGCACGGCGTGCGCGAGCGTCGACCCGGACGCGACGACCGCCGAGGCCCTGGCCGCCGTGGCCAAGCCCCTGCGCTACGACACCAACGCCCTGCTCTGCGCCATCGCCGGATACCCGCGACAGGGCTGCGGCGAGCAGGTGTCGGCGCGGGAGCGGCCCGCGGCCGGGACGACGGACGGGAAGCGGACCGGCGCCGGGAAGGCCGAGGACGACGGACCGTCCCTCGGTCTCGTCGCCGGTGTCGGCGTGGTCGTGCTGCTCGGCGCGGCCGCGCTCTGGCGGGCCCGCCGCCGTGCCTGACCGGACGGCCGGCCCGCTGCACCCCGGTGCGTGGTGGCTGTGGGCCCTGGGACTGGGCACCGCGGCCACCCGCACCACCAACCCCCTGCTGCTCGCCCTGCTCGTCGCCGTCTCCGGCTATGTCGTGGCGGCCCGCCGCCCCGACGCCCCCTGGGCGCGTTCCTACGGTGCCTTCGCCAAGCTCGCGCTCGCCGTGATCGGCGTCCGGCTGCTGTTCGCGGTGTTCCTCGGCTCCCCCGTCCCGGGCACTCAGGTCCTCATCAGGCTCCCCGAAGTGCCCCTGCCCGACTGGGCGCAGGGCATCCGCCTGGGCGGCAAGGTGACCGCCGAGGGCCTGGTCTTCGCCCTGTACGACGCCCTGCGGCTGGCCGCGCTGCTCATCTGCGTCGGCGCCGCGAACGCCCTGGCCAACCCGGCCCGGCTGCTGAAGTCCCTGCCGGGCGCGCTGTACGAGACCGGTGTCGCCGTCGTCGTCGCCCTGACCTTCGCCCCGAACCTGATCGCCGACGTCCAGCGGCTGCGCGCCGCCCGCCGGCTGCGCGGCCGCCCGGACCGGGGCGTCCGCGGACTGCTGCACGTCGGACTGCCGGTGCTGGAGGGCGCGTTGGAGCGTTCGGTCGCCCTCGCCGCCGCGATGGACTCGCGCGGCTACGGCCGTACGGTCCGCGTCCCCGCGGCGGTCCGCCGTACGACGGCGGCGCTGACGGTCGCCGGGCTGCTGGGCGTGTGCGCGGGGATGTACGGCCTGCTGACCGCGGCGGGCGGCTACGGCGTACCCGTGCTGCTCGCCGGGCTCGGGGCCGCGGTCGCCGGACTCCGGCTGGGCGGCCGCCGCACCCCGCGCACGCGCTACCGCCCCGACCGCTGGGACGTACGGGCCTGGCTGGTCGCGGGCTCGGGCGCGGCGGTGGCCGCGCTGCTGTCCGTGGCGGCCACCCGCCTCCCCGACACCCTGCACCCCGGGGTGATCCCGCTGGTCGCCCCCGAACTGCCCGTCTGGCCCGCGGCGGCCTGTCTGCTGGGCCTGCTGCCCGCGTTCGTCACTCCGCCCCCGTACTCGCCGAAGTCCCCCGAGGAGCCGTCGTGATCCGCTTCGAGGATGTCTCCATCACGTACGAGGGCGCGGCCGGACCCTCGGTGCGCGGCGTCGACTTCGAGGTTCCGGAGGGCGAACTCGTCCTGCTGGTGGGCCCGTCGGGCGTGGGCAAGTCCACGGTCCTCGGCGCGGTGGGCGGCCTGGTCCCGCACTTCACCGGCGGCACCCTGCGCGGCCGGGTCACGGTCGCGGGCCGCGACACCCGTACGCACAAGCCGCGCGACCTCGCGGACGTGGTCGGCACGGTCGGCCAGGACCCGCTGTCCCACTTCGTGACGGACACGGTGGAGGAGGAACTCGCCTACGGCATGGAGTCGTTGGGCCTCGCCCCGGACGTGATGCGCCGCCGCGTGGAGGAGACCCTGGACCTGCTGGGCCTGGCCCCGCTGCGCGACCGTCCCATGGCCACGCTGTCCGGCGGGCAGCAGCAGCGGGTCGCCATCGGCTCGGTGCTCACGGCCCACCCGAGCGTCCTCGTCCTGGACGAGCCGACCTCGGCACTGGACCCGGCGGCGGCCGAGGAGGTCCTCGCCGTCCTCCAGCGCCTGGTGCACGACCTGGGCACGACGATCCTGATGGCCGAGCACCGCCTGGAACGGGTCGTCCACCACGCCGACCGCATCCTGCTGCTCCCGTCCCCGGGTGCCGCGCCGGTCCTCGGCACCCCGGCGGAGGTCATGGCCGTGTCCCCCGTCTTCCCTCCGGTCGTCGGCCTGGGCCGTACGGCGGGCTGGTCGCCGTTGCCGCTGACGGTCCGGGACGCCCGGCGCAGGGCGGCCGAGCTGCGCGAACGGCTGCGCGGCCAGGAGCCGGGACCGGCCCGCGAGCACCCGGTCGGGCAACAGCGGGCCCGCGACCCCGGAACCGGGACAGTCCCCGCCGCCCTCGACGCGCCGGCACTCGCCGCCCCGGCCCCGGCCCCCCGCACCCTTCTCCGCCTCTTCGCCGGACGCGGGGCCGCCGCCCGGACCGCCGCGAAAACGACCGGCACCGCCCCCGGCCCCGCCTCCCCCGTCGCCGAGGCCCGCGCCCTCGCCGTACGCCGTGGCCGCGTCCGCGCCCTGCGCAAGGTCGACCTCACCGTCACCCCCGGCGAGACCGTCGCCCTGATGGGCCGCAACGGAGCCGGGAAGTCGACGCTGCTCTGCGCGCTGGTCGGTCTGGTCGAGCCCGAGTCGGGCACCGTCCGCACCGGCGGGGCCACCCCGCACCGCACACCCCCGCGCGAACTGGTCCGCCGGGTCGGCCTGGTCCCCCAGGAGCCGCGGGACCTGCTCTACGCCGACACCGTCGCGGGCGAGTGCGCGCAGGCGGACCGGGACGCCGGGGCCGGGCCGGGCACCTGCCGCGCCCTGGTGTCGGAGCTGCTGCCGGGTGTCCCGGACGACGCCCACCCGCGCGACCTCTCGGAGGGCCAGCGTCTCTCCCTGGCACTGGCAGTGGTCCTCACGGCACGCCCGCCCCTGCTCCTGCTGGACGAGCCGACCCGGGGCCTGGACTACGCGGCCAAGGCCCGACTGATCACCCTGCTGCGCGGCCTCGCGGCCGAGGGCCACGCGATCGTGCTGGCCACCCACGATGTGGAGCTGGCGGCGGAGCTGGCCCACCGGGTGGTGCTGCTGGCGGACGGCGAGGTGATCGCGGACGGCCCGGCCCAGGAGGTGGTGACCTCCTCCCCTTCCTACGCTCCCCAGGTGGCGAAGATCCTCGCCCCGCAGAAGTGGCTGACCGTGGCCCAGGTGAGAAGGGCCCTCGGATGACCATCGCACGGACGATCCGGCCCCGGACGACCCCCCGTGCCTCCCCCCAGGCCCGCGCCGTCCGCCTCGGCCCTCGCTCGAAGGCGTCCCTCGCCCTGGTGAGCGCCATCGGCGTGGCCGCGCTGACCTGGCCCTTCTTCGCCCCGCCGAAGTCCGCGGCGGTGGCCCACGCCCAGGACGCCCCCTGGCTGTTCGCGGGCGTCCTCGCACTGCTGGTCCCGGTGGTCGCGGCGACGATCGCGGAGTCCGGCCTCGGCCCCAAGGCCGTCGCGATGCTCGGCATGCTGGCGGCCACGGGCGCGGCCCTGCGGCCGATCGGCGCGGGTACGGCCGGTATCGAGCCGATGTTCTTCCTGCTGGTCCTCAGCGGCAGGGTCCTCGGTCCGGGCTTCGGCTTCGTCCTGGGCTGCGTGACGATGTTCGCCTCGGCCCTGCTGACGGGCGGGGTGGGGCCCTGGCTGCCGTACCAGATGCTCACGATGGGCTGGTTCACGATGGGCTCGGGCTTCCTGCCGGGCGCGGACCGGCTGCGCGGCCGGGCCGAGATCCTGATGCTGACGGCGTACGGCTTCGTGGCCGCCTTCGGCTACGGCACGCTCATGAACATGGCGGGCTGGACCTTCATGAGCCCGCGGACGACGACCATCGCCATGGACGCCGACGCGGGCCCCGCCGCGAACTTCGTCCGTTTCCTCGCCTACTGCCTGGCCACCTCACTCGGCTGGGACCTGGGCCGGGCCCTGTGCACCCTCGTTCTCACGCTCGCCCTCGGGCCCACCCTCCTCAAGGCCCTCCGCCGGGCCACCCGCAGGGCCGCTTTCGAGGCCCCGGTCACATTCGACGGCCCCGCTGGGTGAAGGTCCGCGCACCGGGTGTCACACAGCTGGTGAAGCAGCCCACATGACTCACATCACCAACGAGGTCCCATAGTAGACAAACTAGGTCATCATGAGCATGTCATAACCTGCCCTGCGCTGCGCATTGAGAGCCACGTCACACGGGGGACCCTCACCGCGGATGCGACCACAACTAGTAAATGGGGTCATTGCGGACGTCCGCCGAGCCTGTTTCTCTGGATGACGTCGCACGGCGCCGACAAGCCCACGGGCCTCGGCGCCGACGCATGTCCCGGACATACACGGGAGTGCCGCGACGGACATGCCCCCGAAGAAAAGGTCCTGTTTTGTCTCTCGCCACCATCCGCCGCGCCCTGTCCCCCAAGAAGGCCCTCGCGACCGCCGCCGCCGTCGGCACCGCCGCGGGCATCGCGCTGACCGCGGCCCCCGCCCAGGCCGCCACCACGGTCTCGCCTAACCAGGCTCAGGCGATCGCGAAGAAGATGATCCCGAACGCCGCGCAGTACAACGCGTTCGCGAAGATCGTCGAGCACGAGAGCGGCTGGGACGTGGACGCCACCAACCCCTCCTCCGGCGCCTACGGCCTGGTCCAGGCCCTGCCCGGCTCCAAGATGGCCGCGGCCGGCTCCGACTGGAAGACCAACGCCGCCACCCAGATCGAGTGGGGTCTGGACTACATGAACTCCCGCTACGGCTCCCCCGTCGGCGCCTGGAACTTCTGGCAGGCCAACGGCTGGTACTGAGCCGACCGTGCCGGCTGCGTCAGCGGCACAAGCACCACCAGCATCACGAGCGGCAGCAGCACCCAGATCTGCGCACCCTCCCCACCGCTCACGTGACGGCGGCGGCCCCCGATCCCCGGGGCCGCCGCTTCCGCGTTTTCCGGGGGTGTTCACGCCGGGTCAACGTGAACGGCGGTGGGATCGCGCTGGGTCACCCGGTGGGGGCGACCGGAGCGCGACTGATCACCACCGCCCGCACGAACTGGAGCGCACGGACAAGGAGTTCGCGCTGATCACCATGTGCGCGGGCGGCGCGCTGGCGACCGGCACGATCATCCAGCCGCTGTAGCCGCCCACTTGGTGAACGCCGTGAACACCGCGGGCCTGAGGGTGAGAGTCGGGCCCGCGGGGTTCTTGGAGTCGCGGACGGCGACAGCGGAGGGGCATTCGGCGACTTCGAGGCAACTGCCGCCCTGGTCGCCGCTGTACGAGGACTTGCGCCAGGCCAGGGCGCCGATCGGAGCGCATTCGACGCAGTTGCCGCCCTGATCACCGCTGTAGCTGGACTTACGCCACTGAATCGCTTGGTTCCGCATAGCGTTCCTCCATCACTCGCCGGATCAGCTCCGCCGAATCCTTCAGGGAGAGGGCGGCGGCCCGGAGATGATCGTAACGGAGTGAACAGTCCTTGACGGTGTCTGGATTTGCGGTCGGGTGGCCGCTGCCGTAGCCCTCTGTGTAGACGATGGCTGGGTCGCTGACGAAGCGGAAGAGGTCGAAAGAGCCTTGCAACCCCGCGTGAACACCGGCCTCGTGCGGCAGGATCTGGACGTTGATCAGAGGGTTCTCCTCGAAGCTCAACAGGCCAGCGAGTTGATCACGCATGACCTTCGACCCTCCCAGCCTAGGAAGCAGTGCCCCCTCATTGATGACGGCCCAGAAGACCGGAGGCGCCTCCTTCTCGAAGATTCGCTGGCGCGACAGCCGCGCGGCGGTGCGGTCATCGAGGAGCGTCTGATCCAGCGCACCGAGCACTGCGCGAGCGTAGGCCTCCGTCTGAAGTAGACCGTGCACCAAATGCGTGTGGAACGTACAGATCTCAACCGCCCGCCGCTCCAGCTCCGCAACCTGCTGAAACCACACGGGTAGTTGAGACCGCAACACCAGATCGACGAGCCGTGACAGCAAACCACCCGTCCCGAGGGCCACATCCACCCGCTCGCTGAACTCCGGCGTAGGCACCTTCCGGGCGGTCTCGATCTGGCCGATGAGCGACCCCGTGTAGCTGACGATCTCGCCGAGCTGCCGTTGCGTGAGCCCGGCCGCCTCGCGGTGTCTGCGCAGCTCGAAGCCGTAGTAGTCGAGCGGCGAGGCGCCCGGGTCCAGGACGTTGATGTGCGTCACGCGCAGCTCCCCTCATGTACAACAGCGCTCACCGCGAGCCCCGTTGTATCCGTTCGGTAGCCCAGCGTAGTCACCGCAGGCCAGCCTCGTCCCGTGAACGAATACATTCCCCCCACCCTCCTGGCCCCGTACAGCCCCCACTACCGCATGAGCCTCATGGTGGGTGAGCACTCCGCGGGCCCGATCCGCCGTATCGCCCGCTCGCTGCTTATGGAGTGGGGCATGGCGGCGCTGACGGACGCGACCGAACTGGCCCTGACGGAGCTGGTCGCGAACGTCGTACGGCATGTCCCGGACCGTCGCTGCACGCTGCTGATCCTGCGGCGGCCGGATGGCGTACGGGTGGAGGTGACGGACGGGAGCACCGAACTGCCCGAACAGCGGCCGCGGTTCCCGCTGGACAGCGAGTCGGGGCGCGGTCTGCACCTCGTCGGGGCGGTGACGGACAAGTGGGGCGTGTGTCCGGCGCCGGGCGAGGGCAAGACGGTGTGGTTCCAGTGCGAGGTCCGGCCGGAAGCGGACGACGAGGGCGCGCCGGTGTGACGGGCGCCCTCGCCGTCCGGACGGGGGTCAGTGGCCGTCGAGCCCGTCGCGTACCAGCTCACGGGCCACGCGGGCGCGGGCGTCGGCGAGTTCGGCGGCGATGCGGGCCTCGCGCTCCGGGTCCGCGGTGACGGTCGCGGGCAGGGGTGTGCCCTGGAGGAGACGGCGGCGGCGCAGATGGGTCGGCGGGTGAGTGGAGTCGACGCTGTGGCCCCGGCGTTCACCGACCCGGCGGCGACGCTCGTACTCGGACTCGGGGATCTCGCCGACGCGCGCGGCGAGTTCCTCCCACAGGCCCTGCCCGGCGTCCTGGGCCCGTCGGCGGGCGGGCCCGCCCATGCGCCGGGCGTTGACCTCGCGGCGGAGGTTGATCTCGACCGACTCGGAGACGAGGAGCCGGTCCATCAGCCCGGCGGCCGCCTCGCTGGAGGCGGCCTTCGCGGCGACGGAGTCGGCGAGGTACTCGCCGCGCTGGGTGGCCCGTACGGCGAGCAGGTCGAGGACGGCGAGAAGGCCGCCCACGAGGAGCCGGAACGGGATGACCGCGATGTTCGTGAGCATCTGGAGCCAGCCGGTGGCCTCGACCGGGGCGAAGTAGTGGTGCCAGAGGGCGAGCGAGCGGTAGGCCGAGCCGACGACGAGGCCGTGCCGGGTGTCGCCGCCGACGAAGTGGCCGAGTTCATGGCCGAGCAGGGCGATGCGCTGCTGCGGGGTGAGGGCGGACCACAGTGGCAGTCCGAGGGTGAGCATGCGGCGGCGCGGGCCGAGGCCGTTGACGGAGGCGTTGATGTCGGCGTCGACGACGACGGCGTCCACGCCGCGTGTGCCGACGACCTGCCCGACCTGGTCGATCAGCCCGAACAGCTCGGGGGCGTCGGGGCGCCGCAGCACGATCCCGTCCTTGGGCAGCCGCCCGAGCCGGGGCCGCAGGCTCCAGGCGATGAGGAGCAGCAGGGCTCCGCCGACCATCCCGAAGCCGCCGAGCCCGGTGACGAGCAGCCACAGGCCGTAGGCGGCGAGGGCGAGGGTGACGGCGTGGACGGCGAGGGCGAGGCCGTAGGAGAGCACTCCGAAGACGTCGAGCCCCCGGCTCTCGCCGCCCTGCCCGCTGACGTCGTCGAGCAGCCGCTCCCCGTGCCGGGCGGCCATCTCCCGCCGGACCCGCTCAAGGCGGCCGACGGGTTCGTCCTTCTGCCCCGGATCGACGTTCCAGTCGCAGGCGGCGCACCAGACGGTGAACCGTCCGTCGACCACGATCTCGGCTCTGCACTCGGGACACGCCTGAAGCGCTCCCTCATCGACGGCACGCACGCGCGTACCCCCCTCTTCCCAGGCCCTCCCCAAGGGCCCTCTGTACATGACAGCCCGTAGCTGATCACAGTCGGGAGCGTGAGGTAAAACCCGTGCTCAGCCCGGCGCCCCGTCCTTGACCAGCTCCCGCTCGTCGACGGGCGCCGGCGCGGCCACCCGCGCCCGCGGTCCCTGGAAGACGTAGGCCAGTGCGAAGCCCGCGCCCACGACGGCCGCGCCGCCTGCCGCGTCCAGCACCCAGTGGTTGCCGGTCGCGACGATCGCGGAGACCGTGAACAGCGGATGGAGCAGGCCCAGCGCCTTCATCCAGGCCCGGGGCGCGACGATCGCGATGACCAGGCCGCACCACAGGGACCAGCCGAAGTGCAGGGAGGGCATCGCCGCGTACTGGTTGGTGAGGGCGGTCAGGGTGCCGTAGTCCGGCTGGGAGAAGTCCTGGACGCCGTGCACGGTGTCGATGACGCCGAGCTCCGGCATCAGCCGGGGCGGGGCGAGCGGGTAGAGCCAGAAGCCGACCAGGGCGAGCAGTGTGATCAGGCCGAGGGTGGAGCGGCCCCAGCGGTAGTCGACCGGGCGGCGCCAGTACAGGACACCGAGCACGGTCAGCGGCACCACGAAGTGGAACGACGTGTAGTAGAAGTCGAAGAACTCCCGCAGCCAGCCGGCCTTGACCACCGCGTGGTTCACGGCGCGCTCGATGTCGAGGTGCAGGAACCGCTCCAGCGACAGGATCTGCTCGCCGTGGTGCTCGGCCCGCGCCCGCCCCGCCTCGTTGGTGCCGCCGGTCGCCGCGAGCCGCACCTTTTGGTAGGCGGCGTAGGTGACGCGGATGAGCAGCAGCTCCAGCAGGAGGTTGGGCCGGGTCAGCACGCGGCGCAGGAAGGGCAGCAGCGGGACGTTGCGGAAGCGGGCCGGGACCTGGGGGGCGTACCGGGTCCGGACCGGCTCCTGGTAGTACGGCGAGGTCCGGGAGAGGAAGGGGAGGAGGGCCGCCGCGGCCAGGGCCGCGAACAGGACCATGTTGTCCCGCAGCGGGTACAGAGAGGCCATGTTCGGCAGCATCATCCTCGCCGGGAGCGTCATCACCAGCACGACGGCCACCGGCCAGACATAGCGGTCCGAGGCCCGCTTGCCGACCCGTCCGACCACGGTGAGCAGCACCCACAGCAGCTGGTGCTGCCAGGCCGTCGGCGCGACCACGATCGCCGTACAGCCCGTGATCGCCACGGCGAGCAGGAGCTGTCCGTCGCGGGCGTAACGCACGGCCCGGCGCAGGCCGAGGACGGCGACGGCGGCGCCCAGCGCCAGGAACAGCGCGATCTCCAGCGGCCCGGACAGGCCGAGCCGCAGCAGGGCGCCGTGCAGGGACTGGTTGGCGAGCGCGTCGGCCTTGCCGCCGAGGCCCACGCCCGCCATGTGGTGCACCCAGTAGGTGTAGGAGTCGTGCGGCATGGCCGCCCAGGCGAGCGCGGTGACCCCGGCGAAGGTGACACCGGCCGTGGCGGCGGCCCGGCGGCGCTCGGTGAACCACAACAGCGGCGCGAACAGCAGCAGGGTCGGCTGGAGGGCGGCCGCGAGGCCGATCAGGACACCGCCCGCCCGCTCACCGCGTATGGCGAAGCAGCCGAGCAGGACGAGCAGGACCGGGATGATGCTGGTCTGGCCGAGCCAGAGGGTGTTGCGTACCGGCAGGGACAGCATGAGCAGGCAGATCGCCACGGGCGCGGCGAACAGCGAGGTCCGGCGGCCCGCGGGCTGGGGCAGCGCACGGGCGGCGACCAGGCCGAGCGCGACGACCAGCAGCAGGGTGCCGAACGTCCAGCCCCAGCCGAGGGCCTCTTCCGCCGAACGGGTGAGCGGCTTGAGGACCAGGCCGCCGAAGGGTGTGCCGGTGAAGCGGGTGGAGTCGTAGAGCGAGCCCTGGACGTGCAGGACGCCCTCAGGGCCCACCCAGGTCTCCAGGTCCGTCAGCCGCTCCCCGCGGGGCGAGCCGACGACCACGGCCATCTGCCGTACGGCGAGGACGAGGGCGACCATCCACAGGCCGAGCCGGGCCGCGCGCAGGCGGGCCCCGGCCGGGCCGACGGCTGTCGCTCCGAAGGCTTCCGCCGGTCGCCCGCTGTGCTCCGCATTCGCCACGCCTCGTCGGCCTCCCGCCCCGTACGCCCCACGTGTCTCGTGGGTGAGGTGTCCTCCGCGAACCCAAGGGGTGCGCACCACCCCCGGGAGAGACGCAGGCTACCCCCGCTTCGCCTGACGTCCGTCTCGTTTTGTCCGGATGACGATAGTCGGGCGGGGATTCGACCGCCTCCGCGGAGAGCGTCCCGATCGCCGAGAAGTGCCCTCCCAGCGGGAACCGGATCTTGGGCGGGGCCGTCGCACATGGGGGTAGACGGCGGCTGCACGGAGGGCTGGGGGATGGCCGATTTCCGCTTCGATTTCCTGTTCGAGTGGGCACGCGCGTGCGTGCGGGTGACGCCGCGGGCACGCGCGCGTGTGCCTGCGCCTGCGGGCGGGGGCTCGCGGGTGCGTGCGTCCGGAGGCGGGGGCTCGCGGGTGCGTGCCCGGACGGCCGCCGGGGCGGGGGGCTCGCGGGCTGCGACGGACGGCACGTTCCGCCAGGTGATCCACGAGGACCGGCTGCGCACCGTCGCGGGCGTCCCGGCGTGGCTGTTGACGGTCGGCGGGGTGCTGGTGCTGTCGGCCGCGGGCGCCGTACTTCTCCTGAGGCCGGGAAGGCGGCGGGCGTCCGCGCGCACGCCCGGCGCGGCGGAAACGCCAACGACGTGAAATCGGCGGTGCGGGAAGCGTCCTCCGACTAGATTCGCAGACACGAGTAGTTAGCGACTCTAACGAAAATATGAAAGGCACAGGTGCATGAGCCAGTCAGAGCAGTGGGAAGCCGTGGACGCCTACTTCGCCGCTCAGCTCGCGCCCGACGACGAGGGGCTCCGGGCGGCCCTGCGCGACAGTGAGGCCGCCGGTCTCCCGGAGATCGCCGTCTCCGCGCCCCAGGGCAAACTGCTCCACCTCCTCGCCCGCATCCAGGGCGCCCGCACGGTCCTGGAGATCGGCACCCTCGGTGGCTACAGCACCATCTGGCTGGCCCGCGCGCTGCCCGAGGACGGCAGGCTGGTCTCCCTGGAGTACGACCCCCAGCGCGCGGAGGTCGCCACCCGCAACCTCGCCCGCGTGGGCCTGGACAAGGTCGCCGAGGTCCGGGTCGGCCCGGCCCTGGAGTCCCTGCCCCGGCTCGCCGACGAGAACCCGCCGCCCTTCGACCTGGTCTTCATCGACGCCGACAAGGCCAACAACCCGCACTACGTGGAGTGGGCGCTGAAGCTCACCCGCGCGGGCAGCGTGATCGTCCTCGACAACGTCGTACGCGGTGGGCGCGTTCTCGACGCCGACAGCGGCGCCCCCGACGTCCAGGGCACCCGGGCCGCCCTCGACCTCATCGCCTCGCACCCACGGCTGGACGGCACGGCGATCCAGACCGTGGGCACGAAGGGCTGGGACGGCTTCGCACTGGCCCGCGTGCTCGCGTAGACCGGTGACACGGCTTCCCCCGGGTCTCAGGCCTCGTGGTAGAAGCCGACGTTGACGCTGCGCGGCGCGGTGCGGTCCTGGACGACGATCTCGCCGCTGGCGCCGCGCGGCAGCCGGACGCTGCCGCCGTAGGGGATGGTCTGGGCGTACTCGCCGACCGCGAGCCGGACCTCCGAGGACGGCTCCGCCTGCGAGCCGCGCAGCCACGTCACCTGCCACACCCCGTCGGGGCCGCAGAGGAACTCCAGATGCGCCCGGGAGACGAACAGCCAGTCCTCCGGCGTCACCAGCCGGCACAGGGACTTGTCGCGGCCCACCCGCAGCACGGCACCGGGCTCGGTGGGTGCATCGGCCATGAGCATGCCGGCCGTGGCGCCCGCCTCCGCCCCGGAGACGGTGGCCATGGTCAGTTCGAGCACGTGCGCTCCCCATTGGAAGGTCCTTGGACAGCGGCCCGGTTGGGGCGCCGCCGCCGCATACTAAAACGCCCGGCGGTATCCCGTCCGGCACAATGGGTTCATGACCGAGCGAAAGCCACCGGGCGTCAGCTTCGAGTCCTGGACCGACAGGCAGATACGTGACGCCGAGGCGCGGGGCGAGTTCGCCCGGCTGCCGGGCGTGGGCAAGCCTCTGCCGAGCGAGGTCGAGCAGCCCTATGACGAACTGTGGTGGATCAAGCGCAAGATGGCCCGCGAGGGTCTCGCGGTCCTGCCGCCCACCCTGGCCCTGCGCAAGGAGGCCGAGGACGCCCTCGCCGCCGCGCTGCGGGCCCCTTCCGAGCGGAGCGTCCGCCGCATCATCGAGGCCGTCAATCCCAGGATCCGCGAGATGATGTTCCGCCCGCCGCCGGGCCCGCCCCTGGGCCTGAAGCCGTACGACGTGGAGGAGGTCGTACGACACTGGCGGGCGGCCCGGGAGACGGCCTCGGACGAGACGGACTGACCGACACCTGACCGACGCGGACCCTCAGACCACCCGGGGGCACACCGCTCTCAGGCGGCGCGGGCCCTCAAGGGGCGCGGGCCCTCAAGGGGCGCGGGCCCTCAAGGGGCGCGGGCCCTCAAGGGGCGCGGGGAACTGCGCGACCAGCCACAACAAACCCGCACCGGAGAAACAACCAGGACCCTTCAAGGGGGCGCGGGGAACTGCGCGACAAGCCACGACGAACCCGCACCCGAACTCGCACCCGAACTCACCGACACGGACCGGCCGACGCGGGCCCACCCTTCGGACGAGGCCGGGTGGCCCGGCCGGCCCGTGCCACCCGGCGTCCCGGAGGCCCGCGGCGTGACCCCGGAGGCCCGCGGCGTCAGCCCGACGGCGGCGTCGGCGTGATGATCGGCGAGTCGTCCTGCGGCTTCGCCCGGGCCTCACGCTGCGCGTCGGAGGCGGGAGGCGGAGCGGAAGCGTCGTCGTGGCCGCCGATGTCCGCGGCCGTGGGAGCGCCGGGGCCGCTGTGCCTGTGCCCCGTGGCGTCCGAGGGCCACTCCTCGGAGCCGCGCCCCGTGGGCCCGGCCGGTGCCGTGCCGGCGGAGGCCGGGTGCGTGCGGGTGCCGGTGGACGTGCCGGCTCCGTTGCCGTCGTGAGCGCCTTCGTGAGCGCCGTCGTGGCCGCCTTCGTGCAACAGGAGTTGCGCCAGCTCGCGGTAGTCGCGCAGGGCCAGGCGGAGCAGTTCGGTGTCGTCGGCCGAGCCCGTGGGGGTTTCGCTGGGCTGCCAGGCCATCCGCAGGCTGCGGCGGCGCCGGGCGACCGCGTCGGTGAAGCGGGTGGCGATCTCCTCCACGGTCCGGTCGGCCTCTTCGACGGCGTGCCTGGGTTCGTCCACGAACTCGGCGACGGCGTGCCGCAGCCGCTGTTCGAGCCGGTCGCACTCGTCGTGCGCGAGCAGCGGAGCGGTGGTGGTACCGCCGGTACGTCCTGTCACCTCGGTCATATGACTCGACTCCCCTTCGTCTCCGATTCCCCGGCGCCCGCTCCCACGAGGTCCTGGAACAGCTCGCGCGCCTCGATCATGGCCGTGCGCATCTCCTCGGTGGCCGCGCCGTTGCCGGACGATCCGGGCTCGTCATGGGCGTGCGCGAGCCGGTGCACGTGCCGGTAGCCCTCCACATGCCGGGCGTGGTGCACGGACAGGGCGGAGAGCTGGTCGTCGTAGTGCCCGGTGTCCGGGAAGCCCCGTGCCTCGGCGGCCTCGCCGAGCAGATGGTCCGCCTCGGACAGGGCCTCACGCGGCGCGTCGACGAACCTCTCCTGCGCGGCCGCCCAGCGGGTCTGGAAGCGTTCGCGCCTGGCGGGATCCAGCGGCTCGGTGTGCAGATCCCCGTGGCGTTCGACGCGCCGGGCGAGGTCCTGCTCGGCCGCCTTGGTGTCTCCGTCGTGCCGGGTGACGGCCCGGTCGTACTCCGGTCCGAAGCGCCGCCGCAGATCACGGCCGCCGCGCGAACGACCGGACCGCAGGGCCAGCAACGCGGCGACGGCGACGACGATGACGGCGCCGATCACGATCAGAGCGATGATCAGTCCAGTGGACATGGATGCCTTCCGGATACTCGGTCCCCGATGGGCCCCCTGCGGGGCCGCTTCGAGAAACGGGTTGCCTGCGAAGGCCGCCTGAAACGGCCGCCGGAAAAGGGTTTGCGGCGCCCGGCCCGCGCCTCGGGAGAATGGCGCATGAGCACCTCCGCCTGGACCGTCGCCCCGGAACCCGTCGACTCTCCGGCCGCCGCCGCGCTGTGGCGGGCCTACTACACGGAGGTCAGCGACCGCTGGTACCTCCTGCACGAGGGCCGTCGTACGGACCCGGCCGAGCTGGAGCGGGAGATCGCAGCCGCAGCGGTGGACGGGCTGCTCCCGCCGCGGGGGCTGCTGCTGGTCGCGCGCCACGAAGGTGAGCCGGCCGGCGTGGCGGGCGTACTCCGGGTCGGTGCCGGGGCGGCGGAGCTGAAGCGGGTGTTCCTGCGGGAGGACATGCGCGGCAGGGGCGGCGCGGCCCTGCTGGTGGCGGCCGCCGAGGACGCGGCCCGGTCACTGGGCGCCGACCGTCTGCGCCTCGACACCCGGGGCGACCTCGTGGAGGCCCGCGCTGTGTACGCCCGCCTCGGCTTCCGCGAGACGGTACCGCACAACCACGATCCGTACGCGGAACACTGGTTCACGAAGGAACTGGTGTGAACGTCGCTTTCAGGCAAAGCGTTGGGCCGGGCCGCCGTCGTACGGCTGCTCCCGCTCCGAGCCGCACAGCTCGCCGTTCAGCTCCTTGACGAGTTGGACGAGGTCGGTGGGCCGGTCCGGGCCCCACCAGTCGCCCAGCAGTTGCGCGAGGGAGTCCTCGCGGGCCCGCGACAGCCGTTCGGCGACCTCTTCGCCCTGCGGGGTGAGGCTGAGGTCGAGGCCGGCGCGGGTGGCGAGGTGCCGTTCCTCCACTTGCCGCGCGGCCTCGATGATCACCGTCAGGGGCACCGGGCCGCGCTCGGCCAGCACGGCCGGCTCCACCGAGCCGTACCGCTTGATCCGCAGCAGCAGCCAGCTCGTCGCGGGCCTCAGGTCGTACCCGGCGCGCTCGGTGATCGTCCGGTAGATCTCCCGCCGCCCCTCCCGGCTGCCCAGCACCGACAGCGCCCGGCACACCTCGTCGTACGAGGTCCGCTCGACTGGGTTGCTGGCCAGTGTCTCGGTGACGTCCGGTGTCGTGACCGAGGCCCGCAGCCGGTCCTCGCGCAGGAACCAGGCCAGGACGAAGCCGACGACGGCGACCGGAGCGGCGTACAGGAACACATCGGTGATCGCGGACGCGTACGCGTGCAGCACGTCCGGGCGCAGCGACGAGGGCAGGGACTGGATGCCCCGCGGGTCGGCGGCCAGCGAGTCGGCGGAGACCCCGGAGGGCAGCCGCACGCCGCGGAAGGCGTCGGTGAGCTGGTCGGCGAGGCGGTTGGAGAAGACGGAGCCGAAGACGGCGACGCCGAAGGAGGCGCCGATGGAGCGGAAGAAGGTCGCGCCGGACGTGGCGACGCCGAGGTCCTCGTAGCCGACGGCGTTCTGCACGATCAGCACCAGCACCTGCATCACGAGGCCGAGTCCGAGGCCGAAGACGAAGAAGAAGCCGCTCATCTCGGTGGTCGAGCTGTGCTCGTCCAGGTGCGCGAGCAGGAGCAGACCGAGCGCGGTGACGCCGGTGCCGGCGATCGGGAAGACCTTCCAGCGGCCGGTGCGGCTGACGATCTGACCGGAGGCGGTGGAGGCCAGCAGCAGGCCGATCACCATCGGCAGCATGTGCACACCGGACATGGTCGGGCTGATGCCGTGCACGACCTGGAGGAAGGTCGGCAGGAAGGTCATCGCGCCGAACATCGCGAAGCCGACGATGAAGCTGATGACGGCGGACAGGGTGAAGGTGCGGATACGGAACAGCTTCAGCGGCAGCACGGGCTCCGCGGCCCGCCGCTCCACCATCACGAACACCACGGTCAGCACCGCGCCCAGCACCGCCAGCCCGATGATCTGCGGCGAGCCCCAGTCCCAGGTGGTGCCGCCGAGGGAGGCGACGAGGACCAGGCAGGTGGCGACGGAGGCGATGAGGAAGGTGCCGAGGTAGTCGATGACGTGCCGGGTCCGCTTGGGCGGCAGCCGCAGCACGGTGGCGATGACGACGAGCGCGACGGCTCCGACGGGCAGGTTGATGTAGAAGACCCAGCGCCAGCTCAGATGCTCGGTGAACAGACCGCCGAGCAGCGGTCCGAGGACGCTGGTGGCGCCGAAGACGGCACCGAACAGACCCTGGTAGCGGCCGCGGTCCCGGGGTGGGACCAGGTCGCCGACGATCGCCATGGACAGCACCATCAGCCCGCCGCCGCCCAGTCCCTGCAAGGCGCGGAAGCCGATCAGCTCCGGCATGTTCTGGGCGAGTCCGCACAGCGCCGAGCCGATCAGGAAGATCACGATGGCGGCCTGGAACAGCCGCTTGCGCCCGTACTGGTCGCCGAGCTTGCCCCACAGCGGGGTCGCGGCGGTGGCGGCCAGCATGTAGGCGGTGACCACCCAGGACAGGTGCTCCAGACCGCCCAGGTCGCTGACGATGGTCGGCAGCGCGGTGGAGACGATGGTCTGGTCGAGCGCGGCGAGCAGCATCCCCAGGAGCAGGGCGCCGATGGAGACGAGGACGTTGCCGGGGACGTGTTCCTGGCCCGCGGTCCTCCGCTCCGGGGGGAGCACCGGGGTGGTGGCCCCCTGCGCGTCGTCGGCCATCCGGACCTCCCGAGGCTCGCGATACCACTCCATCGTGGTGGGTGTGTTCGGTTATGGCCTGTCGAGTGCCCGACGCGCGCCCGCTTCCGCCCGAAGGGGAAGCCGATATTCCGGGGGGTTAGGGCGGGTGCGGTGGGCGGTGTCTGCATAATCACGTGTGTTCGCAAGGGGAGGGGACGGACTCGTGGCAGACCAACAGGGGCAACCGTGCCCGGAGTGCGGGGCGTCCCGCGCCCCGGACAACACCCCTTCGTGCGGCTGCGGCCGCCGCACCTCCGACGCCCTCGTCCAGTCCCGCACGGCGGAGGCGGCCGCGGCGGAGGACTTCAACCCGCTGCGCATCCGTCCGTACGTCGACCTCGACGCCGCCGTCGCGAACGCCGGGCCCCCGGTGACGCCCCCGGCGCAGCGGGGTCCCGCCGAGCCGGGCGCCCAGGGGACGACCGGGTCTCCCGCCACGGGGTCTCCCGCTTCGGGGTCCGCCGCCGCGCGCGCCCCGCACCCGGACGCCGAGTCGACCATGCCGCTGCCGGCCGTGCCGCAGGGGAGCCGGGCGGTGCCGCACGCGCAGTCGGCGTCCGCCGCCGGGGTGCCGGGCGCGCCGGGCGGAGCGCCCGGGGCCCCGGGGGCGCCCGAGGCCCCCACCACGGCCCTGTCCGCCCCGGTCGGGCTCCCCGTGGCGCCGCCCAGCGACTACGACCTGCGGCTGTTCGAGGCCCCGGACGCCGAGCCGGGCCCGCCGCCGGGCCAGGCGCGTGGCGCATCCGGGGGCGGCCAGGCGCGTGGCGCATCCGGGGGCGGCCGGGCGCGTGACGGGTCCGGGGGCGGCCGGGCGCGTGGCGGGTCCGGGGGCGGCCGTGCCCGGCGTACCGCGCTGATCGGCTCCGCCGGGGCCGTCGTGGCCGTGGCGGCGGCGGCCGGGCTGGCGAGCGGGGTGTTCCAGTACGACACGCCCTCGCGGGACACCGCGACGGCACGGGACGTGCGGGAGGCGGCACCTCAGGCGCCGACCAGTGAGGCGGCCGCGCTGTCGGCGGCCCCGAGCGGCAGCGCGGAGCCGACCTCGTCGGCCTCGGCGTCCCCGTCCGAGTCGGCCTCCCCGTCGGCCGGTGAGAGCGCCTCGCCGTCGCCGTCGGCGTCGAGCGCTTCACCGTCGGCGTCGGCCTCGTCGCCCACTCCGTCGGCCTCCGAGGCGAGCCCTCTGTTCTCCGAGGACCCTCAGACGCCCCCGGCCGACGGCCCGGTGCTGCGCCGGGGCGACCAGGGCTCGGAGGTCGCCGAGCTCCAGGCCCGGCTGCGCCAGCTGTACCTCTACAACGGCGACGTCAACGGCAACTTCAACCCGCCCCTGGAGAACGCCCTGCGCGACTACCAGTGGGCCCGAGGTCTGCAGCAGGTGTCCGAGCTGGGCGTGTACGACCAGCTGACCAGGGCGATGCTGGAGTCGGAGACGTCGGAGCCCTAGCTAGGGACTGGCGTCACCTCCCCTTCGTCGCGGTCCCCTCATCGCCGTCCCCTCGTCGCCTTGCGTCGTCGCCTTTTCGTCGTCGCCTTTTCGTCGTCGCCTTTTCGTCGTCGCCCGAAGGGCGGCCGCGTGGCGTCCGGTGCGTGCGCTCGGCTGTGTGCGCTCGGCGTGCCGGGCGGACGTCCTCGTACGGGACGTACTCGGGCTTCCACCCGGTGCGGCGAGGCGAGCGGGTGCACCTCCCATGCCTTGAGGCAGTGGGAGCGTGCAAGGCGTCACGGGGCGGACGGGAAGGTGACGACAGGCCCGGGGGGCTGAGGTACGGCCCGGCGTCGTAGGCGCGTCACGCCGGGTCGGCGTACAGCCGGATCGTGCCGTCGGCCGCCGTCTCCAGCCGTATCTGCGTGAGATCGCGCACGTGCACGTCCGGGGCGTGGACGCCCGCGCGGGGGCCGACGCCGACGACGCGCATGCCGGCGGCGCGGCCGGCCTCGATGCCCGCGGCGGAGTCCTCGAAGACGACGCAGTCGGCGGGGTCGACGCCGAGTTCGGCGGCGCCCTTGAGGAAGCCCTCGGGGTCGGGCTTGCTGGCCCCGACGGACTCGGCGGTGATCCGCACCTCGGGCAGCGGGAGCCCGGCCGCCGCCATCCGCGCGGTGGACAGGCCGACGTCCGCCGAGGTCACGAGGGCGTGCGGCAGGCCGCTGAGGAACGCGAGGAAGGCGGGCGCGCCGGGAACGGCGACGACGCCGTCCAGGTCGGCGGTCTCCTCGGCGAGCATGCCCGCGTTGTCGGCGTAGTTGGCCTCCATGGGCCGGTGTGGCAGCAGGACGGCCATGGAGGCGTAGCCCTGGCGGCCGTGGACGACCTTCATCACCTCGTCGCCGTCGAGCCCGTGCCGCTCGGCCCAGCGCCGCCAGATGCGCTCCACGACCGCGTCCGAGTTGACGAGGGTGCCGTCCATGTCGAGCAGGAGGGCGCGGGCGGTGAGCACGGTGGTGGCCGTCATCGGCATGGCTCCAAGCTGTTCAGGGGGCGTCGACGGTCCCCTGGTCCCCTGGGCGAGAACCAAGGCGGCCCCGCCCGCCGGTCAGGGAAAACGGGCGGGAGCCACTTTGTTTCTCTACGATACAAAACAATTCCGGCATCCGGCGAGCACATGGAGAAATCTTCACGCGCCGTTCAGCTCGCGACCGCCTCAGACGGTCACGGCCTCCCACAGGCTCCACAGGCCGAGCGCCAGCATCAGCATGGCGGCGATCTTGGTGATGAGCTTCAGCGGTACGCGCTTCATCAGCGCCCTGCCGCCGACGATGCCGAGTCCCGCGACCGCCCACAGGGCGAGCACCGCGCCGAGGCCGACCGAGAGCGGATCGTCGTAGCGGGCGGCGAGGTTGGCGGTCATGATCTGCGTGAGATCGCCGAACTCGGCGACCAGGATCAGCATGAACCCGGCCCCGGCGACCTTGGCGAAGGACTGGTTCTCGGGCTTGCGGACCTCGTCCTCGTCCTCGTCCTTCTTCAGCAGCAGCACGGCCGCGCCGCCCAGGAAGAGCACACCGGTCAGCGCTGACAGGATCTGCGCGGGCAGCAGGGTGAGCACACTCCCCGCCGCGACGGCGAGCGCGACATGCAGCGCGAAGGCGGCGGCGACACCGGCGAAGACGTAGGAGGCGCGGTAGCGGGTGCCGAGGACGAGGCCCGCGAGGGCGGTCTTGTCGGGGAGTTCGGCGAGGAAGACGACGCCGAAGACGAGCGCCATGACGGAGAGGCTGATCAACGTTCCACAATCGGTCGGGGCCGCCCCCACCGAGTTCGTGCGCTGACCCTTCGGACGCGACCTCGGCAAGGACAGCACACGTAACCCGTGCCGGAGGGCACGGGTGCGCACTGCTTGCCGAAGGTCTCGCTGGCCGGTCCTCGACTTCAGGTCCGGCTCCGGGCGCCGGCCCAGCTGAGCTGAGCAGTATGTCGACGGTCCGGCGAAGAGCTACTCCCCTTCTGCGTGGCCCATGGTACGCGAGAGAAAGTTCGAGCATAAATCTTGTCGTGTCATGCACACGTCACTAATTTCTCATCGAACGCACACCTGTACGCAACACGCCCCCGCGAGCATTCCCACGCCCCGCTCGCCAACACCCCCACATCGCCAGGGAGTACACATGCCCAAGTTCTACGCGCGTCGACGCCTGAGCATAGTCGCGGCGCTCACCGGTCTCCTCGCCTCCGCCGCCCTCCTCAACGGCCCGAGCGCCTCCGCCGCGCTCCCCACCCCGGTCAGCGGCGCCACCGCCCGCAGCTACCTCGCCTCGCTCACCGTGGCGACCGAGAACCGCACCGGCTACAACCGCGACCTCTTCCCCCACTGGATCACCATCTCCGGCGCCTGCAACACCCGTGAGACGGTCCTCAAGCGCGACGGCTCCAACGTCGTCACCGACTCCGCCTGCGCCTCCGTCAGCGGCAGCTGGTACTCGCCCTACGACGGCGCCACCTGGAACCTCGCCTCCGACCTCGACATCGACCACCTCGTCCCGCTGGCCGAGGCCTGGGACTCCGGCGCCGGCTCCTGGACGACCTCCAAGCGCCAGTCCTTCGCCAACGACCTGACCCGCCCGCAGCTCATCGCGGTCACCGACAACGTCAACCAGGCCAAGGGCGACCAGGACCCGGCCACCTGGATGCCGTCCGTCTCCTCCTACCGCTGCACCTACGTGCGCGCGTGGGTCCAGGTGAAGTACTACTACGGCCTCTCGGTCGACTCCGCCGAGAAGACCGCACTGCAGAACTACCTGGCTCCCTGCTGATCGGGGCCTCCGTCCCGGGCAACTGATCCGGAATTCCGTGCGGAACCTCCCCGCCGGCCTCCGTCGTTCCGTACCGTACGGGGCGACGGAGAGGGGCGATGACGTGGCGGGACTGCGGCTGGGACCACTGCTGAGATACACGGGCGGCTCGTCCGCGACCATCTGGGTCGAGGCGAGCCGCCCCTGCATCGCCGAGGTGCGCTGCGCCGACGGCTCCGGCGGCGGCACCCGCACCTTCCAGATCGCGGGCCACCACTACGCCCTGGTCGAGGTCACCGGGCTCACGCCCGGCACGTCGACGCCGTACGAGGTGTTCCTCGACGGCACGCGCGTGTGGCCCGAGCCCGGTTCGGCCTTCCCGGCCTCCGAGATCCGCACCTGCGACGAGGATCCTGGCCGGGCCGAACCCGTCCGCGTCGCCTTCGGCTCCTGCCGCTGGGCCGCGCCCCCGGCCGGCGAGAAGGACCCGGTCGGCCCGGACGCCCTCGACACCCTCGCCGCCCGCCTCGCCACCGACCCCTCGGCTCGGCGCCCCGACGTCCTGCTCCTGCTCGGCGACCAGGTGTACGCCGACGAGACCTCTCCGGCCACCCGCCGCTGGCTGGCCGCGCGCCGCGACGTGGAGGACCCGCCGGGCACCCAGGTCGCGGACTACGAGGAGTACACCCGGCTGTACTACGAATCCTGGCTCGACCCCGAGGTGCGCTGGCTGCTGTCCACCGTGCCGAGCTGCATGATCTTCGACGACCACGACATCGTCGACGACTGGAACACCTCCGCCGCCTGGGTCGCCGACATGCGGGCCACGCCCTGGTGGCGCGAGCGGGTGCTGAGCGGCCTGATGTCGTACTGGGTCCACCAGCACCTCGGCAACCTCAGCCCCGCCGAACTGGCCGACGACCCGCTCTACGCCGCCGTGCGCGAAGCCCCCGACGGCACCGACGTGTTGCGCGCCTTCGCCTGCCGGGCGGACACCGACCCCGCCTCCGTGCGCTGGAGTTACCGGCGCGACTTCGGGCGGGTGCGGGTGCTGATGGTGGACAGCAGGGCCGCGCGGGTGCTGGACGAGGACGCGCGCTCGATGCTCGACCCCGGCGAGGCGCGGTGGCTGCGCACCGAGGCGCTGGACGCGCCCGGCGACTGCGACCACCTGCTGATCGGCACCTCCCTGCCCTGGCTGCTGCCGCATCTGGTGCACGACGCCGAGGGCTGGAGCGCGGCGCTGTGCCGGGGGGAGAAGGGGGCGCGCTGGGCGCGGTTCGGGGAGCGGCTGCGGCGGGCGGCGGACCTGGAGCACTGGGCAGCCTTCCCGCAGTCCTTCGACGCCCTCGCGGCGCTGATCGCCGAGGCCGGGTCGGGGCCGCAGGCGCCCGCGACCGTTCTGGTGCTGTCCGGCGACGTGCATCACGCCTACGTCGCCGAGCCGTCCTGGCCCGAGGGCTCCGGCCCCACCGCGCGGGCGCTCCAGCTGACCTGCTCCCCCGTGCACAACGCGATCCCCCGCTCCATCGAGCTGGGCTTCCGCTTCGGCTGGAGCCGGCTCGGGCGGGCACTGGGGCGCCGGTTCGCGGGGCACGGGCGGGTTCCGCAGCCTCCCGTCGACTGGCGGCGCACGGGCGGGCCGTGGTTCGGGAACCACCTGATGACACTGACCCTGACGGGGCGCGCCGCGGCCCTGCGCCTGGAGCGGGCCCGGCCTGGTGGCGAGGGCGGGCGCGGGCGCGGCAACGCCCGAGACGGTGGACGCGGGGCACGGCTGGTGACGGTGGAGGACGTACGGCTGACGGAGGGGTGAGTCTCGCCAGGGCCGGTCGTTCCGCCTGTCGTTCCGCCTGTCGTCCGGTGACAGGGGAGGACGTGCGGCTGACGGAGGGGTGAGTCCCGCGAGAGGCTGTCGTCCGGTGACGGTGGAGGACATGTGGCTGACCGAGGAGTGAGTCTCGCCAGGGGCAGTCATTCGGTGACGGTGGAGGACATGTGGCTGACCGAGGGGCGAGCCTTGCGAGGGCCTGTCGTTCGGGACGCCGGCCTGATCCAGGCGGCGGCTGGTGGGTCCGCACCCGACGCACTAACCCCCTGTGCACCTGATGTCACACCCCCGGCGTACGCTGTATGGCTGTCAACGGCCCCCTGCCGCTTTCCGCGCACCACCGCGGCAGGGCCGGGCCAACGGGGGGAATGACGGGGAGTTTCTTGTGGTCGAGAGTCTGGGGCCGCTGGCCGGCACACCATGGATCTATGCCCTGGTGGGCGCCTCGGTGCTGCTCGACGTGTTCCTGCCCGTGCTGCCCAGCGGCGTCCTGGTGATCATGGGCGCGACGGCGGCGGCCGCCGGTTCGGGCGCCGCGGCCGGACACGTCCCCGACAACGTCCCGGACATCCTGGCCCTGACCCTGTGCGCGGCCACCGCGTCGGTGCTGGGCGACCTCGTGGCGTACCGGCTGGCCTGGCGCGACGGCAGCCTGCCGGCCCGCGCCATCGCCCGCTCCCCCAGGCTGGCCCTGGCGCAGGAACGTCTCGGCTCGGCCCTCGCCCGGGGCGGCGGCGCGCTGGTCGTCCTCGCCCGGTTCGCCCCGGCCGGGCGCTCGGTCGTCTCCCTCGGCGCCGGTGCCGCGCACAGCCGCGCCCGCGACTTCCTGCCCTGGTCCGCGCTGGCGGGCCTGTCCTGGGCCGCGTACAGCGCCGCCCTCGGTTACTTCGGCGCGCACTGGCTGGGCGCGGGGTGGCTGGGCACGGGTGTGTCGGTGCTGGCGCTGTTCGCGGCGGGGTCGGGGGCGGCGTACCTGATGCGGCGGCCGGGAGTGGCGCGCGAGGCGGCGTAGGGCGAGGGCACGGCACGTGCCGGACCGGTGACCGCCCTTGGTGCCCCGGCAGGCAACGTTCGCGCGAGCGTGACGAGGCGAACGTTGCCTGCCTGGGCGTTAGCTCGCCTTGCGGGCGGTCTGGCCTCTGACCTCCAGGCCGGAGAGCAGTTCGGCGGTGGCCTCGGCGATGGCGTCGACGGCGTGCTCGAAGACCTCGCGATTGTGCGCGGCCGGGGCACGGAAGCCGGACACCTTGCGGACGAACTGAAGGGCGGCGGCCCGGATGTCGTCCTCGGTCGCCTCCTCGGGGAGCGTGGGCGGGCGGAGGGTCTTGATGCTGCGGCACATGCCTCCAGTCTCCCGCCCGAGGACGGCGCCCGCAGACGAAACCCGGTCTCGGGTCCGTCACCGCCTCCGCGCCGCGCCTCACTCCGCTTTGGGCCGGGTCGGCCTTGTGGGCCGGGTCCGGTCTTGCGGGCCGCTCGCTCCGCCCGGGGCGGTTCCGGTCCTGGGTCCGCTCGCTCCGAACGGGCCGGCATCCGCTTCCGCTTCCGCGTCGGCATCGGCATCGGCCCTCGTGCGTCTCGGCCCGCGAACCGGAGGAAATAGCTCCGGGCGGCCGCCCCTTGTCCTGATCATGACTGCAACGAAGATCACATACATCGGCGGCCCGACGGCCCTCATCACCCTCGGCGGCGTCCGCCTGCTGACCGACCCCACCTTCGACGCGCCCGGCGAGTACCGGGTGGGCTCGCGCACGCTGGTGAAGAAGGCGGGCCCGGCGCTCGGCCGGGAGGAGGTCGGCGCGGTGGACGCCGTGCTGCTGTCCCACGACCAGCACCCGGACAACCTCGACACCTCCGGCCGCGCGTTCCTCGCCGAGGTGCCGGTCGTCCTGTCGACCCCCGCCGCAGGGGAGCGCGTCGGCGGGGCCGTGCGCGGCCTGTCCCCCTGGGGGCACGTGGACCTGCCCCGCCCCGGCGCCCCCGGGACGCCCCTGCGGGTCACCGCCGTGCCCGCCCTGCACGGCCCCGAGGGCTCGGAGCCGGTTGTCGGCCAGGTCACCGGCTTCGTGCTGTCCGGCGAGGGGCTGCCCAAGGTGTACGTCAGCGGCGACAACGCCTCACTGGACCGGGTCCGGGAGATCGCCGGTCGGGAGGGCCCGTTCGACGTGGCGGTGCTGTTCGCGGGGGCCGCGCGCACCCCCCTCGTCCCGGACGCGCCGCTGACCCTGACCAGCGAGCGCGCGGCCGAGGCGGCGCAGATCCTCGGGGCCCGGCATGTCGTACCGCTGCACTTCGAGCACTGGGCCCACTTCACCGAGGACGGCACGGACCTGGCCAAGGCGTTCGAGGCGGCCGGGCTCACCGAGCGGCTCCACCTGCTCGGGCCGGGCGCTTCCACGGCCCTGCCCCCTCTGTGATGATCAACGCCGAGGCGGCCACCGCACCGGGGCCGACCGACGAAGAGGAGCCACATCCCATGGCACACGACGAACTCACCGTCGCCGTACTGGGCCCGGGCGGCGTGGGCGGCCTGCTCGCGGCGCTGCTCGCCCGCTCCGGCCACCGGGTGATCTGTCTGGCGGGCGAGAAGACGGCCGACACTCTGCGCACCTCCGGGATCGAGATCCGCAGCTCCGTCTTCGGCGACTTCCACGCGCGCGTGGAGGCGGACACCGAACTGCGCGAGCCGGTGGACGCCTGCCTGGTCGCCGTGAAGGCGACCGCGCTGGACGACGCCCTCGCGCGCGTGCCGGCCCAGACGCTGGGCGACGGTCTGCTCGTGCCGTTCCTCAACGGCGTGGAGCACCCGGCCACCCTGCGCGAGCGCTATCGCGCCGATCGAGTGGCGCCCGCGGTGATCCGCGTGGAGTCGACGCGGGTGGAGCCGGGCCGGATCGAGCACACCAGCCCCATCGCCGAGATCGACCTGGCGGGCGACCCTGTCCCGGCCGAGCGCCTGGACGCCCTGGCGGCGGCTCTCTCCGCGGCCGGTCCGACCACCCGGGTCGCCCCGGACGAGGCGGCCGCCCTGTGGGCGAAGATGTCCTTCCTGGCGCCCTTCGCGCTGCTCACCACGCACCACGGCCTGCCGCTGGGCGACGTACGCACGACCCACCGCGAGGAGCTGACCGCGCTGGTGGAGGAGACGGTGGCGGTCAGCGGCGCGGCCGGCGGCCCCTCGGACCCCGCCCAGGCGCTGGCCCGCTACGACGCGTTCCCGCCGGCCACCAAGTCCTCGATGCAGCGGGACGCCGAGGCGGGCCGGGCGCTCGAACTGGACGCGATCGGCGGGGCGTTGCTGCGGGCGGCGAAGCACCACGGGGTGCCGGTGCCGGTGGCGACGCGGCTGGTCCAGGAGCTGAGGTCCCAGTCCGGCTGAGCGGCTCACCGAGGGGCGTGCGCCCCTTGTGACGGGTGACAGCCGTGCGCCCCTTGTGACGGGTGACAGGTGACGGATGACGGGTGTCCCGGGCGTAGAGCGCCTGGGGCACCCGTTGGTCATGGGCCCGCGAGGAGGGCCGCGGTCGAACGTATCGGACGCTCGTTCGAACGGCCCCATAGGAACACTCCTTCGCGTGAACCACGGGAAGCAGCTCGCAGCTCAAAATCGAACAGGCGTAGCATTGCCGTGTGGCTACGACCTATGACTTCCCGAGCGACCTCCTCGCCGGTCAGGAGGAACTGCATCAGGTCCGGGCCGAGCTCTCGGCCCTGCTGAAACGACTCCCCTGGTCGGTCGCGCCCCTGGACGGCTTCCACGACACCGCCGGCTGGCGCAAGGTCGAACGCCCCGCCTCCCCCGGCTGGACCGAGGACGAGCAGGCAGAGGTGGAGAAGCTCCGCCGCCGCGAACACGAACTGGCCGTCTTCGTCACCACCCACCGCTACTGGTCGGAGATCACCGGCTCGGACCGCGTCACGGCCCGCTCCCAGCTCAAGCACATCGGCCCACCCCGTGAGGAGTCCTGAACACGACGAAGACCCCGACCGGAACCGGTCGGGGTCTTCCCACTGTGGGCGCGGACGGTTTCGAACCGCCGACATCCTGCTTGTAAGAGCGGCAGTCTCCACCTGGGCCACGATCCGGGCACCAGGGCGGACGGCCGGAGAGAAGCTGGTCAGGCTTGCAAGGACTGCGGATCGGGGAGCTTTACGCGCGACCTGACTACCCGGCAGGGCAGTCTGCCTACAGCCTGACTACCGAGCCCCGTCCCCTAAAAATCCCCTAAAGGATCATGCTGTTTGCGCAGCTCAGCGCCCCATCGAGTGACAGGCGGCTCCCGCGCCGAAACGGCCGGCCAGGGCACGGGAGCCGCCCCAAGTACCGGACCGCCGAGGGGGGCACCTCTGGGGACGGCCCGGCACGCCTAAATGGATTACTGCTCACGTATCTAACAGTGACCGATGATTACCGTCAGTCACCCATCGGGTGAACACACGTTCGATTCATGGACCGTACCCGTGGCCCCGCGGCACACACCAGAGGCAATCCGCAGGGCGAGATCGGATGATAGAAAGCGACGACTTGGGTGCTGAAACATGATCGCCTGGGCAGCGGTTGTCGAGCGCCAGCTCGCCGTACACCTCGCCCCACCTGGGTCCGCCAGGAACAACTCGCCCTGGGCAACGCATCGCTGCGCACCGGCACCCAGCCCGCCTCAGCGCTACGAGAACGCCATCACTGACCCCACGTACGGCGACCTCCTGCTGCTCGCGCAGGCACTGGACATCCCCGTCACCGACCTACCGCACTGAGCCACTCCACACCCGGGGAGTACCTACCGGAATCGGTGCAGCACCGTAGGCACGAGCGTCGAGTTGTAACTGTCCAGACATGAGACATCCCCTCTGCTGCGGTGCAGCTGAGCGGCCGGTCGGCTCGCCCATGGGCGGCCGCCGTAGCGCTGTTATGCGGAACGACAGCGTCAGCGTCGCACCTTGACTCAAGAGCGGCTCGCACCTTGAGCGAGTATCGACCAACTCTCAAGCGGCCGCCCGGTCTTGCTCGCCGTCGGGCGGCCGCCGTACCTGCCGCCGTGGCGCCGGGACACGACCGGCCGGCAGCAGGTATCTGAGCGGCCACCCCCGACGGGGGGCAGGGGCGGCCGCCGACTGTAGCTACCCGGCGC